>JBMCXL010000030.1:0-15419 GCA_048621015.1 Phycisphaeraceae bacterium | reverse complement strand
CCGCCAGTTCGTGACACTGATAAGCGCCGACGGAGTGGCCGTACGCGCCGAGTCGGCGGTCGTCCACTTCGGGCATCTGCTCGAACCAGTCCAGTGCGCGGCGGTTGTCATGCAGGCTGATCTGCGACTCGCTCACGCCGCTGGCCAGCAGCGCCCGGTGCAGCCAGGTCTGCTCGTAGCGCATGCGCAGGCGGATGCGCCACTCGCTCGCCTCGTCCAGTGGTTGCTCACCTTGCAGGTAAGGCTCGTCCTCCGGTTGCCAGATCGCCCGGCTGCCGAAGCCGATCTGGTCGATCGCCAGCACGGCGAAGCCGCGGCTTGCGAAGAACTCGCCCGAAGGCGCGCCGTCGGCATACACGCGCTGCTGCATGGCGCGCAGCGGCGGCGGCGCGTCGGATGAGCGGTAGAGCTTGTCCTTGCCCCACAGGAACGCGCCGCCGCTCTCGTGAATCGCCAGTAATCCCGGCACGGGCCGCGCGGCCGAAGCGCCGCGCGGCAGCAGCAGCACGGCTTCGGTCTCGTCGTCCGGATTGATGCGCAGGCGATAACGCCGGCGGATGACCTGCCCGTCGTCATGCTCATCCAGAAGCCGCGGCGCCAAGGGCACCGGCGCGGGCTGGTAAGGCAGGGCGTCGAACATGCGCTGGCGAAAGCGCGCGGTGGCGTCGGGATCGCCGATCCACGTCCAGCGCTGTCGCCGGCGCTGCCGTTCGGTGCGCAGCGCGAGGCGCACCGTCATCGCGTGGCGGGCGCCCAGGTGTTCGTCGCGCGTGATCGTCACGGTATGGCGAACAACGCCGTCCTTCGACGGGGCGTTGTCCTGTTGCGGCGGGGCGGTGTTGGCGTGTTCGGATGTCATGGTTGGCGCGGAGGTGTGGGGCGCGGTTACGAGGCGAACAGTTGCTCGACGAACGGTGTGACGCGGACCTGGGCGAGGTGCGCCTCCCTGTCGCCGTTGAACGTGGTGAAGGTGGCCCACTGGTCGTCGTCCGTGAGCGTCAGGTTCGGGCCGAGGCCAAGCGAGTCTTTCTGCGATCCACCGGTGCGGCAGAGTTTGAGGGTGTGTGTCTGGCGGGAGCCGTGGTTGTGGCGAAAGACGCACAAGTGGTCGAGGTTCTGTTTCCAGTCAGGCGCTTCGAGCCAGCGGTCGTGCACGCCCCACGTTTCATCCTGGCTGACGGTGAAGTGGTGGATGAGCGAATCCTGCTCGGACGGGACGGCGTACTTGCGAAAGGGTGCTTCATGGATCAGGTGAGGCGGCCAGCCATGCGCGTCGCGATACGCGTGGAAGATGCGGTTGTCGCCGCCCGGAGTGAAATCGCCTTCCATCCACTGGCAGTAAAGGTTGCCGCGGCGCGTGAACGCTTCGTGGCCGGCGCGGGCGGTGTAACATTCCGGAAAAACGGGGAACGGCTGGCGCTTGCTGCGGCCGGCGTCGATCGCGTAGCAGCGCGCATCTCCGTAGCCGGCCCAACTGCTGAAGATGATGAAATCCGGATGGCGCGGAGCAGCCTGGATGTGGGTGTACTGCTTGTAGTCGCTCCACACGCACTGGAACTCGTGCGTATCAACGTTGTAACGGCAGATCAGCGCGAGAGGGCGCGTGTAGCCGGCATGGGCGCCGATCGGCGTGATGCCTTTCGCATCGCCGGCGGCCGCGCCCTGGTAGCGCTCGATCATGACGGGCTTGTCCTCGCGCATCTCGAAACAGAGCCAGGGCGGGGCGTCGAGGTTGAGGATGCCGACGTTGAACCCGTCGGGGGCGCGCATCAACGGCTCGGTTTCGAGCGTGTCGAGATGCACGCGCGAGATCGTCTGCTTGTCGTGGAAGTAAAGCTCCGGCCGATCGGGATGGACACAACTCGAGCAGTTGCCCTGGTTGGGCGTGTCGGTGAGCTGGACGATGCGGCCGGTGTCCGTCTCGAGCATGAACATCTCGTTGCGGCCGGTGCGCGTGGAGAGGAACACGATCCGCTCGCCGCCGTTGATGTAGGGCCGATTGGTGAAATAGAGCGTGCGGTTCACCGGGCCGGTCTGCGTCCATTGGATGATCTGCGCGCCCGTGTCCGGGTCTGTGCGAACCTGCTTTTCGCTGGGCCAGGTGGTTCCGACTTGTGACATGGACTGATCTCGCCTGTGCGTATCTGTTTCGTTGTGGGAATGAGGGATGCGTTATGGATTCCAACGCTGGTGGTGATACTCGAAACGCGCTGCATCGTGCCACGCGCGAAGCGCGAAGCGGAAATCGTTTACCTCATCGACGGGCTCGATGCGAAGCGTGGCCGGCTCGCCCGGTTCCAGGTGTTCGGCCGGCACGGTCAACTCATACACGCCGGAGGATTTGCGGCCGCCGCGGTGGTGATAGGCCAGCGTCGCGCGGTCGCGGGTCCAGGTGCGATCCTCGAAGATGTGCGGCTCGAACGCGACGAGCCGTTCGCCGTCCAGGTAGAGCGCCATCGCTTGCGACGACGGTTCGCCTCGGCCGATGCTCTGGGCGCGAAACATGAACGTGACCGTGGAATCGATTGTTTTCGGCACCGGTCGCGTTCGCCAGGCGACGGCCTGCTCGTCCGGATCGAGCAGCCACCACGGGCCCATGCCGCGATCGTCCGCGCGCAAGGGATCTTTCTGACGGTCGGAGCCGAGGATCAACTCCGCGAAACCTTCGACGGGAATCGGCGCGCCGTCCGGGCCGACGAAGCGAAGCTCGCCATATTCATTCACGCGGTTGTAGCGCTCGACGCTGAGCACCGGCCAACTCGCCAGTTCCCTTGCCGTGCGGCCGGTGGGCAGGCGCGCACGGTTGATGAACGTGAGCAGGCCGGGCCAGGCGTCACCCGGCCGCGGCTTCACCACGCCTGCCGCTTCCAGCGCGGCCCACGGCAGGGCCAGCTCGGCCGACCATCCCCGGTCCTGCCGCTCGTCATTCAGCGTGCCGTCGACCTGCACCGCCCACCGCGCGCCGGCCCAGTGCCAGGCGAGCGCTTCCTCAAACGGTCTGCCTTCGAGCCAGCCGATGTCCAGCAGCGCGGCGTTGGGATTGATCTGCATCTCGATCCGCTCGATCTCGTCATTCGACGGCGGCACGAGAAACAGCTCGAAGCAGTCGCCTTCGTCCCAGACGTGGCTGTCGCGCTCGGTGAGCGTGGCGCGCACGTCATAGTCGAATCCTTCAAAGCCGACGTAAAGATGCGTCTGGTCCCAGAACACGCGCGCGGTGGTGGGGTTGATCGGGCTCAGGTTGCCCACGCGCGCCGGGTACACCCGCGCGGCGCGGTCCCACGCGGCTTCGTCGAGCGCGCCATCGATTTCGACCTCGTTGGCAATCTGCGGCACATACGTCACGCGCCGCGCATCTACCTCCGCGCGAGCCGGCGCAGCCACCTGCCCCACAACAAGCAGAAGCACCGCCCATGCGCACCAACCGAATCGGCCGATGCCGCGCGGACCGTGGGCATGGCGAATCATCGCCGCGTGCGTCAAGCGCTTCGCTGACATCGTCACTCCTTCAACGGGTGCTGTCATGCGCCGGAATCGGCGCCTGTTCGGCTGCCGAGGGCCGTCTCTGTCGCGACACCGGACGACGGTGAAGCTGGGCGCTCGCCGGGCTCGGCCGGCCTGTAAACGTGAAGCTGGCCATCCATCAGGATCAGCAGCTCATCGCGGCCGTCGCCGTCGAGGTCGGCCACGGCAGTCTGGCCGACGGCTTCGCGGCCGAGCGGCATGTTTTCGGGCAGTTCGACGACGCGCCGGCCGAACGCATCCCACAAGCCCTTCGACGCTTCGCTGCGGTTCATGAAAATCAGATCGTGGTCCGCGCCCCAGCGCACCGTGACGAACTGCTCGCCTTCATGGTCGGGCTGAAACTGAAACAGCTCGGCGCCCTCGTTGTCCAGAAACGTCGTGATGCCGAAGTTGGCCCAGCGATTCGCGGCGCACACCTGAAGGCCCGGCAGGTCGGGGCGGTAGCGGCCGACTTCGAGGTGCTGAACGTGACCGAGCTCGTGATGCGCGAAGATTTCGCCGGTGTGGCCGTCGGCGAAGAACAGGCCGTCGCTGCCGCCGGCGAACAGGGCGGTGACGCGGTCGCTTTCGTCGCCGTGGAGCTTGCCCAGGAAAACATTGTCCGCGTGACGGGCGCCCAGCAGGCGCTCGGCATATTCGGCGCGTTCAAGCGTCCAGAGCACGCGGCCGTCGTGGTCCATCAGGCGGTAGCCCAGCAGGATTTCATCGCAGCCGTCGCCGTCGATGTCGTAGAACCACGGCACGTGCCCGAACTTCGGCTGCGGCAGATGGCGCTCCCACAGCAGGTTGAGCTGATGATCGTACGCCCACATCGAATTGCCGCCCGCGGACGTGTCCTCGCGCACGAGCAGACTCATCGGCCCCTCGGGATCGAGGCGCAGCGCGTGCGGCTTGGAGACGCTGGTGCGCCCGCCGCGATGTTCCTGGTACGGGCCGGCGGCGGGCAACGCCGTTTCGCGCACGATCTCTCCGCTTTGACCATCGATCACCAGCAGGCGCCGGTCCGTGACCGCGGCCACGTCCACGCCGCCGCGCCCCGTGAAATCACCCGTGGTGAGCTGGCCGGCGCCACGCTGGAGCACATCGTCCGCCTCGCATCGCCAACGTGTTTCACCCGCGAGATTCATCGCGCGAAGCTGCAAACCGTGGCTCAGCTTCCGGCTGCTCGGCGTCTCGTCCGCGTCCGCGAGCAGCAGCAGCACCGGTTCGTGGCGCGGCGGCTGATCGAAGACGCGGTACCGATAGCGCTGCGCAAACGCGACCGCCGCCAGCCGTTCGCGCGGCACGTCGATTCGGTTGCACAGATCAAGCTGCGGCGTGCGCCGGCGCGCCTGTTGCTCGGCGGCTCGATGCGCCGCTTCGGAGGCTTCGGCCGCGGCGCGCTGCGGCGGTGTCATGAGCACGCGGATGCTCTCGATGCGCCCCATCGTGTTGAAGCGCACGCCCGCGCGCCCGCGCTCGTACGCGTGGTCGTGGACGTCGACGACCAGTTCGCCATCCACGTAGCCGCGCAGACGCGAGCCCTGCACGTGCAGGCGCAGGCGGTAATAGCGTGCCGGGTCGATCGGCTGCTCGAAGCTGGCCAGCAGCAGGTAGTCCTGGTCGCGCCGGCGATAGAGCGCGAAGCGGTCGTGGCCTTCGATGCAGAAGTAGTAGTAGCGGCGCAGCGCGACCTGCCGGGCGACGGGGCCAAGGCGGCCGAGGCGCGCGTGCTCGTCGTCGGCGTTGCCGTTGGTGGTCGCGAGCAACTGGCGCAGCGAGGCTTCGACGGCGTAGTTTCGCCAGTGGTCGCTGCCGGTCAGCAGCACGTCGTCGTCTTTCTTGATGTGCTCGAGCACGCGCTTTTCGAGCAGCTCGTCGTCGGTGATGACGAGCTGGCGGTTGCGTCCCCACCAGGCCGGCGGCGTCATGCCGAGGAACCAACCCTCGAGATAGCGTTGCTCGATGGTCCAGTCGGGCTCGGTGCGATCCAGCACGGTGCCGATGGGCGCGTCGGTGTCGAGCTCGACGGCGGCGATCACCTGTTCCGATGCGTCCGGTGCGCTCATGGTGAGGCGAGTCCTTTGGTCCTGAGCCGGTTACGTGTTGCGGAGGAAATCTTCGAGCAGCACCAATCCGAAGTGATCGCCGGCATGGTTGTGGTTGATCAGGATCTTCGTGCCGCACGGCGACCAGACCGGGTGCGGCTGACCGCGCGTGATGCGCTGGGCGTCGTAGACGCGACCACCCTTGAACAGATGATCGACCCGGGCGATCTCGAAGGCCTGGTGGCGCTGCAGGTCGATGAGGTAGATCGGGCTCTGGTCGCCGTTCGGCACGAACGCGTCGGTCACGATGAACCGGCCGTCGGGCGACTGGTCCGGGTGGCCGGGCCCTTCGATCGGCAGGTCGACGATGCGCCGATCCTCGCCCGTCTTGCCGTTCACCAGCACCAGGTGGCGGTTGTCCGAGCCGTCGCGCGGCGACTTGATGTTGATGATGTGCTGGCCGTCGTCGGCCCAGACCGGGTGGCCGGAGATGCGGTCGCCGAAGCAGCGCACCGCGCCGGTGGCGGGCTCGAAGACATAGAACGCGACGAAGCCGGTCTGCCCCTCGGCGCGCCGCATCAGCTTGCAGAAATACATCGACTCGTCGGCGTTGGGCATCGGGTGATTGAAGAACCAGGTCCCGTCCGGATGGCGCAGCTCATCGGGCAGCACTTCGAGCGCCTGCTCCGCTTCGAGCAGCGTCTCAGCTTCTCCGGTTTCGAGATTGATGCGCTCGACGCGGCCGGAGGCGGGCGCGTCGGCGTTGGTGCTGGCAATGGCGATGGGGCCGTGGTCGATGATGTGCCGCACGCTGCGGCCGGGCAGATGCGTGAGCGGCTGCGCGTCACCCGGTTGGTCCAGGTGAACCAGTGCCGGATACATCACCCCGTCCTCGTCGGTCCACTTGAACAGCACCGCGCGATCGTCGAGCGCCCAGCGCTGGCCGGAGGAGGTGTGGAAGTCCGCGACCCGGGTCTGGGCGATGGTTCGCTCTTCGCCGGTCGTGGTGTCGCGAATGACGATCGAGGACTGCTCCAGGGTGTCGAAGCCCGCGTAGAGCATGAATCGACCATCCCGGCTCCACGCATCGACGGTGTGATAGCAGTGAACGCAATGCTTGAACTGCGAGGGAAGCGAGGTCAGGCGCGCCGGCTGGACGCATCGATCATCTTCGAGTTGGACGCCGCTCAGGGTGTGTGCCGTTTCGTTGCCCATGCATGTTCCTGTCTGATCGTTCCTGTCTGATCCTCGCGGTTCGGCGTGGGTGAGACCCCGTTCCATGAACACGCGCATGATAGCGGCCTGGCCTCGCGCGGTTTTGCAGCGCACCGGGGCGAATGAGGCGCGACGTCGTCCACGGCGGGGCTATCGCTTGTCCCAGAAGCGATTGCCGATGTTGGTGGCATTGAACGTCACGTTCACATCTTCGACCGTCGGCACGCCGGCGACGTGGCCGTCGATGTAAAGGACGTTCGTGCTTTGCTGGTGGACATCGAGGAAGCCCGGTCGGCCGAAGACGGCATTTCGATTTTCGAAGTAGTAGTCCGCGGCGTCCGTGACGTGGTTCCATTCCGCGATGTGGGCGGTCTCGGAAGACCAGGCAAACTCGTGCAGATAATGGGGGTCGACCGGCGGCGGATTGCTCCAACGATCGCGCGTGCTGAAGTGGCGGTTGCGGCCGTAGCTGTTCCAGTGGCGCGACAGCGAGAGCTTCAGGGTGAACACGGTCGGGCACAGGAACGGGCTGTCGCTCGCGTCGCCGCTGCCTTGCACCTGCTCGACGACCTCGGCCGGCGAGTCGCCCAGGCCCATGTACACCCCGACCACCACCGAGCCCGGATGGAACACCGACGCGGCCTCGTTGTACTTGCCCCGCCACGGCGACAACTGCTCGTTGTGGTCGTTGGCGTAGAGGTGATTGGCCAGGCCAAGCTGCTGGAGCTGCGCCTGGCACTGGGTGCGCTGCGCCAACTCGCGCGCCGAGCTCAACGCCGGCAGGAGAATGGCGATCAGCAAGGCAATGATGCTGATGACCACCAGCAGCTCGACGAGCGTGAAGCCATGCGAAGCACGTGCCGGTCGGCTCGGAATCCACCGCATGGGAAAGCTGTTTTCAGGCATTACTCACTCCGGTCATAAACGGCGGCGCGGTGGTTGCCCGCGGCAGGAGTTGCGGCGTCATCGAAAGCGACTGTCGGGGAGCGGTGCTGCCGCCGAGGCGCTGTTGAAGCAGGGAGGCCGCCGTTTGCGCCATCGCCTCAATGGGAAAGCGCAGCGTGGTCAGCGGCTGGGGAAGGTACGCGCCGATCGCGTGATCCTCGGCGCCGATCACCGACATGTCCTGCGGCACGCGCACGCCGTGATCGGCGCACGCCTTGAGGATGCCCATCGCCACGCGATCGTTGCTGGCGATCACGCCGGTCGGCCGCGGATCGAGCCGGAGCACCGCGCCCATCGAGCGATAGCCGTCGGCCAGGTCGTCCTGACTCTGCTCGTCAGCACACCAGACGTGCCGAAGCGCGCTGGTCGGCAACTGCGCATCCTTCAGCGCGCGGTGATAGCCGATCGAGCGGTCGCGCAGCTCCCAGGCCCGCGGGTTGCGCGACTGCACGCAGACGATCCGTTGATGGCCCAGCTCCAGCAGGTGGTGCATCGCCAGGCGGCCGACTTCCTGGCGATCGAGATGGACGCTGTCGATCTCGAGTTCGGGGATGCCGTGGCGCGGCCCGTCGCCGCAGACCATGACCGTGCCGGCGGCGTGGAGCTTGGCGAGCATCCGCCCTTGCCCGTGGACCTCGCTGACGATCAGGCCCCGCGGCTGCAGGTCCGCCAGCAGGTCGAAAAAGCGTTGTGATTGCGCCCGGCCCCAGCGCCAGTCGAACAGTTGCACGCGCTGCCCCGCCTCGAAGAGCACCTCGGTGGTGCGCTGCTGCCGCTGCCGCCGCCATTGCGACCGGCTGGCGCTGCCGAGGACGATGATTAGGTCGGCCTGGCCCTTGCGCAGCGAGGCGGCGAAGAAGCTGGGCCGATACCCGAGCCGACGTGCCGCGTCGAGCACGATCTGCTGGGTTCGTGGTGCGACTTTCAGTTCATCGCCGCGGCCGGCGAGCACATGGCCGACGGTGGACCGGGAGAAGCCGGTCTCTTCCGCGATCGTTTGAATGGAGACCGCCATGCGCGGATGTTCCTTAGAACCATCTAAGTCACGGTCAACAATACCGGCTGCCACGAGCGACTGTCAATGAATACCGGCGGGCAAGGGGCGGCGAGATGCGCGGTTCGCCAGCTTGGCGATTGCATGTAACTTCGTGTCAGTGAGGCGCTTCAGATGAAGCTGGCAAGGACTCGACGCGGAAAACAAACAATATAATAAATAATGTTTTTTCATTGATGGCTCGCCTGCCCGGGCGTTACACTCGGGCTTCAGAGGAAAGGGCCTATGGCGACGATTCGCGATGTGGCGGCACATGCTCAGGTTTCACCCGGGACCGTTTCGCAGTTGCTGAACGGTCGCGCTGCGGTGCGGCCGGAGACGCGCAGCCGAATCGAGCAGGCGATCGCGCAGCTCGGCTATCGGCCGGGCCGGGTCGGGCGACCGCGCAGCCGGCCGGCCACCGCCAACGTGGCGCTGGTCTTCACCGAGGTCACCGGCCGGGGCTACACGCCTTCCGAGCACCCGCTCTCCCGCCGGCGCATCCGCTATATCCGCGAGGCGCTGATCGAGAGCGGCGATCACTTCAGCCTTTTCTTTCTCAGCGAAACCGAGCCGGAGCGCAACCTCGTCTTCCGCGAGGCCGTCGAGGGCGGCGACATCCACGGGGTGATCTACGCCCCCGCCGGCCGGGGGGAAGACAGCTCCCATCTTTCGTGCCTCGAAGGTCGGGACGTGCCGATGGTCCTGCTTCAGCGCTTTCCCCATGAGAACGAGTTCAGTCACGTGAGCCTGGACGATCTCGGCGGCGGCGGGCGGGCGGCGGCGCACCTGCTCGAGCTGGGGCATCGTCGGCTCGGGCATGTGCAGGTGCGCCATGCCTACCACTGGGCCGAGGCGCGTCGGCAGGGTTTCGTCGCCGAGCTCGAGCGCGCCGGCGCGCCTTCGCCGGCGGTGCGCACGCTCGACCCCGATGCGGGCGGCGCCGCGGCGCAGCCGATCTGTCAGGCGCTGCTGGAGCAGGGTGTCACCGGCATCTTCGCCTCCAACGACGGCGTCGCCGTGCTGTGCATCAACGCGCTGGAGCAGCTCGGCGTGCGCGTGCCGCAGGATGTCTCCGTCGTCGGCTTCGACAACATGCACTACACCAGCGCATCGGGACTCACGCCGACCTCGCTCGGCTACGACGCGCGCCACTTCGCGCAGGTGGCCGTGCGCTTCGTCAAGCAACTCATCGCCGAGCGCGAGGGCCTCGCCCAGCTCGGCGCCTTCGTCAGGACGCACCTGGTCATCCACGACACGACCGGGCCCGCGCCCGCGGCATGATCATTCATTGATCTTCCAGATCGCCAACGTAGTCGCCTGCGACGGACAAAGGAATCGCGATGCCTCATTATCCCCCCCACAACGCATCACGCAAAGCCGGATTCACATTGGTTGAATTGCTGGTGGTCATCAGCATCATTGCCTTGCTGATCGCCGTTCTCCTGCCGGCGCTGAAAGCGGCGCGGCAGGTGGCGCGATCCATCCAGTGCTCGAGCAATCTGCGCCAGGTCGGCCTGGCGTTCAATGTGTATGCGCAGGATCACAACCAGTACATGCCCGGGGACAACTGGTGGCGGCGCAGCAACAAGCTGGTCGGCGGCGAGGAGGTCGGCCCGCAGCTTTCCGCGTACCTCGGCGCGCCAAAGAAAGATCTGCACGCCGTCCTGCCCTGTCCCGAAATGGTCGGGGTGACAATTCCGGGCGATCCATTTGCGTACAACAGCGGCTACTACTCGTATCCCATCCTCTGGTTCGATGCCGACGCCGACAAGTTCAACGGGGTCCAGGAGCCGCACATGCGCCTCGACGCGGCGCGGGACCCGCGCTACGCCTCGTTGGCGCTGGATAGCACCGGCGGTACGCTCTATCACTTCACGTTCTTCGGCGATCCCAACGTGCCGCGCCACGGCGGAAGCGTCAAAGAGAACGGGACGGTCCACCCCAACGGCCGAAGCCCCGGCCCGGGGCGCGTGGCCAACGCCGTCTTCGCTGACGGCCACGCCGAACAGCTCCAGTGCGTCGCCACGACCACCGCGCTCGAGTGGCAGACCGGCGGCGGTGTTCAGCCCCAGAGCCTGCTCTGGCAGACGTCCATTCGCGATCCCGACTAAGGCGAGCCTTGCATGACCGCAAACCTGTTTCGTTTCACGGCCCTGTTGGTGCTGATCGGCCTGCTGGCGTCCCCGCTGCATGCCGGCAGCGTGCGCTATCCGGCAATCGGCAACATCGACCTTCGCGAAGGCACGATCGAGCTGTGGCTGACGCCGACGGTCGAGCTGTATCCCGATCTGGAGGAAGGCCAGTATCAGGGGTTGATGAGCCTGTTCAGTCTGAGCGTGCCGGACGGATTCAGCATGGGCGCCTCGTGGTACGCCAAGCAGGGCAGCCGCGATTTGCGCTCACAGTTGCACGTTTCCATGGGCCACGCCGAGCAGAAGAACGCGCTGATTCCGGTGCCGGGCGGCGGCGTGGCGGACAAGCGGTGGCAGCGCGGCGAGATGCATCACGTGGCGCTGACGTGGCGCGGCACGGAGATGGCGCTCTATGCCGACGGCGAGCAGGTCGGCGGGCGCAGCCAGGCGCTGGGTTTCAGCGGTCGCCTGGCGGGCTGCGAGCTGATCTTCGGCAACGCGCGCAACCGCGACGCGGGCCTGATCCTGCACGCGGTGCGCGTTTCGCGCACCGCCCACGATGCGGAAACGCTGAAGCATGCCGAGCCAGCGGCACGGCCGGACACGCTGCTGCTGGATCGGTTCGATGACGAATCACTCGGAGAAGATGGCACGACGCGCGCCGAGGTGATCGCCGGGCTCACCGGCGAGACCGGCGGCACGCTTCACGGTGGATATCACGGGACCCGCTCACCCGAGCC
Source organism: Phycisphaeraceae bacterium (assembly GCA_048621015.1). GTDB lineage: Bacteria > Planctomycetota > Phycisphaerae > Phycisphaerales > Phycisphaeraceae > JBMCXL01. The sequence goes on along the minus strand of JBMCXL010000030.1, from coordinate 3,799 downwards.
GGGCCTGGTACTGAACCGCAACGAAACCGACGACCAAACGGAGAACGATTGATGAGGCGCAGATTCATGCAACGGTGGTGCACAGTGATCGCCTGTCTCGCGCTCGCGGCCGTGATGTGGCCGCCCGCGTCGGCCGAGGCCGGCGAGGTGGAGGACTGGCAGCGTCATCCGCTGATGACGGCCACGTACCTGGACGAGGCGCCCACGATCGACGGGGAGGTGAACCGCGCCGAATGGCAGGCCGCCGGCGTCGCGGGGCCGCTGCTGGTTCAACCCGAGGGCGTCGCGGACGAGCTGCGCCGGCGCGTGTGGGTGGGCTACGACGACGAGCACGTCTACTTCGCGTGGGACATCCAGCGCCCCGAGCACGTGCGCGAGCCGCTGGTGCCCGGCGACACCGGGCGCGTCGACAGTTGGGGCGCCGGTGACTTCATCGAGCTGATGCTCGACACGAACCACGACCACGCGGAATACTACGACTTCGCCGTGTATGCCAACGGCGCCTATGCCGACGGCCACGGCAACCCGAGCGTGGAGCGCGGCTGGAACACCGAGTGGACGCAGGGGGCGCGGCAGACCGATCACGGCTGGCAGGGCGAAGCGGCGATTCCGTTCGCTTCCCTGGGCCTGGACGGCGCGCCGGAGCCCGGCGCGGTGTGGGGCCTGGATTTCGTGGACAACCAGCGCACGCCGTTTGCGCAGGTCGCGCTGTACGGCTTTCGCGGGCCGGGTTGGCACAAGTTCGAGAACTTCGGTCACCTGCGCTTCGGCGAGCGCGAGCCGCGGGACCCGGCGGTGCGCTTCCTGCGCGCCGAAGAAGCCGGCCGGGGCGAGGTGGTCGTCGAGTTCGGCGTGGTCAACGGCGGCGCGGCGTCGGCCGAGGTCGAGACAAAGCTGACGCTGCTGCGCCGCAAGGATGGCGTCGCCGGCGGGCCGAAGAGCTACTACGACCACATCGAAAGCGGCGGTGACGATGCGTACGACGCCGGCGAAGTGGACTTTGAAAAGACCACGACGCTGGAAGGACTGATCGAGGACGCGCTGACATTCTATGAGCCGGTCGAGGACGCGGCCATCGAGCAGACCGTGCAGGTGCCCGGCGGTCAGCGGCGCTCCGTCGGCTTCACGCACGCGGTGGAGGCGGGCGAGTTCCTGGTGCGCTACGAGTTTCGTCGGCCGGACGGCGAGGCGCTGGCGGCGGGTGTGCGCGCGTTCCGCATCAGCGCGCCGCTTTCGCTGACGCTCGAACCGTACTGGCTGCACCAGCAGACGCTGGACGTCACCGCCGACCTGCGCAAGGTGGAAGTGGCCGACGGCGGCCGCGTGATCTTCTCGATCCATCCCCGTGAAGGCGGCAGCGAAGCGTTGGACGAGGCGGAAGCGTCCGTCGCGGCGGGCGACACCCAGGCCGGCGCGACGCTGTCGACCGCGGCGCTGGATGCGGGGTTCTACCAGGTGCAGGTAAAATTGATGGATAGCGAGGGCCAGACGCGCGCCCAGCACCGCGAGGCCGTCGAGAAGCCCGAACCGCCCGAGTGGCACAACAACGATTACGGCAAGCGCGTGAAGGTGCCCGAGCCCTGGACGCCGCTGGTGGCGCACGAGGATGGCCGCGTCGAGGTGTGGGGGCGCACGTACGACCTGTCCACGCTGCTGCCGAAACAGATCACCAGCCAGGGCGACGAGCTGCTGACTTCGCCGGCGACGTTGGCGCTCACGCATGACGGCGCGCCGGTGGAATGGGAGGTGACGTCGCTGACGCTGGAATCGTCGGACGAGGGGCACGCGGTGTATCGCGGCGAGCTGGACAGTGCCGTGGCGACGGTGCGCGGCACGGTGACGATCGAGTTCGACGGTTTTGCGTGGTACGACCTGGAGCTGGAGCCGAAGGATGCGCCGCTGCGCGTGCAGCACATGGCGCTGGCGCTGGACTTCACGCCGGCGCATGCGGAGTTGATGGACTGGCACAAGCTCCTGCGCGACCCGGTGCTCAGCCGCGAGGCGTTGAAGCCCGCCAAGCGGGGGCCCCCGGGCGTGTTGTCCGAGTCGCTGCTGCCGTTCACGCCGACGCTGTGGATCGGCGACGAGACGGGCGGTCTGTCGTGGATTGCCGAAGCGCCGATCGACTGGCACATCACCGAGCCGGACCGCGTGCTCGAGGTGCAGCCGCCGAGTGGCAGCGAAGATGATCCCGCGCGCATGCGCATTCACATGATCCAGGATGCCGCGACGCTCGATCAGCCGATGCGTCTTCAGTTCGGGCTTCAGGCGTCACCGGCGCGGCCGATGCCAGCGATCGATGCGGCGCACGTGGTGCAGAGTGGCGGGCCCGTGGCGAACGCAGAGTGGTATGAGGCGATCAGCGAGCACGGCGGCGCGGGCGCGATCTTCCACAGCGGTTGGCGCGGCAGCCCCAAGACCGAAGTGTGGGGCGGCTGGCCGGCGCATCCGCCCACCGCTGAGCGGCGCGAGCGGCTCACCGAGGCCGTGACCAACGCGCACAAGCACGACATGAAGGTTTCGCTCTACACCGCCTGGGGCGTCGACACCGACAGCGAGGAGTGGAAGCACTTCCGTCACGAGATGGCGCGCAAGCCGCTCGAGAACGCCGGCTTCGGCACCTACCGCCAGTCCGCCGGTCTCCAGGGCGCGTATATCGACTTCATGGCCTGGTCCATCGCCGAGCTGATCAAGAGCTACGACATCGACGGCGTGTTCTACGACTCGGCGTCCAACCTGCGCGAGGACACGAACATCGGCATCGGCAACGGCTGGATCGATCGACAAGGCCGCGTGCGCCCGGGCTTCGCCGTCCGCGGCACGCGCGAACTGTTCAAGCGCATCTACACGCTCGTGCACGGCGAGATGAAGTCCGGCGGCCAGATCATCAACTTCGGCGGCTCCATCTGGTCCATCAACATCTTCGCCGACGTGTTCCATCGCGGCGAGGGCACGCCGATGCACGTGGACAAGCTGCGCAACGCTTGGAAGCCGCTGGAGGTCTATCGCGCCAACTATGACGGCCGCAAGTTCGGCCTCGCCTCGCTGGCGATGAACAAGAATTTCAAGAACCTGCCGATGACCGTGAACACCCACCACGCGGTGACGCTGCTGCACGGCTGGCACACCAAGAGCAACGCCTACTTCACGAAGGAGTGGGGCCGGAACCGCATGGGCTACGGCCGCGATCATCAGCCGATCTACAAGATCTGGCAGGCGCGGACGTGGCTGCCGCTCGACGGTGACGCGGCGCACCACACGTTCTTCACCGACGGGCCGGAGTTCATTCAGCTCGCGCCTGAGTCGCTGCTCAGCAGCGCGTTCGTCAGCAGCGACGGCCGGCGCATGCTGCTGGTGGTGTCCAACCTCGACGACGAGCCGGTGGAGGACGCGACGGTGCAACTCGACCTGACGGGGCTCGGCCTCCAGGGCGGCGCGCCGGTGCGCGTCGAGGACGTGATTCTTGAGCAGCCCGTGGAGATGCGGGACGGCGTGCTCACGCTCGACATCGAGCCGGAGCGCTACCGATTCCTGAAGCTGTGGCGCGCGGAGCAGTGAGTCAGGCACCATGCCTTGAATCGCACGCGCTCTTCAACCTCCCTCCCTTGAGGGAGGGGCAGGGGGAGGGTGGGCGCACGCATACCTTGCGTCACCGGCACGCACATCACCGCCACGCGTACCATCCGCACGCGCATCAGCGCTCGTGGTTGCAGGGCGCTTCATCCTCCCCTGGCCCGTCCCTTGAGGGCTCACTTCCCGACACTTTTCCCGGCGCCGGCGCAGCCGGCGCGTGCCCCCT
>JBMCXL010000029.1:0-15606 GCA_048621015.1 Phycisphaeraceae bacterium | reverse complement strand
AAGCTGGGGAACTGGGATTCGAACCCAGACTAACTGATCCAGAGTCAGTCGTGCTGCCGTTACACCATTCCCCAATGGATTGCGGTGGCAGGGCTTTCCATGCTACGACCGGGGCATGAGCCGGTCAAACGATGCGCGGGCCAATCAGGGGCGGCCGGACCGTGGGTGTCATCGGCCGACTGAGGGGATTGGCTTGGGGAATTTGCGGCGCGCGCGATCCGGACCTTCGCTGCGCTCAGGACCGGCTTGTGCGCGGGGGTCTCGGTTCAGCTCTGGCCGACGGTGAGGTCGGCGGGCTGGGGGCGGACGGTGTGGGTGGGCGGCAGCGCGATCTCGAGGGGGAGGCGCTTGCCGTCGCCGTCGTAGGGGATCTGGTCGTTGTCGACGATGCGCTGGATGGCCATGACGCCTTCGATGAGCTGCTCGGGGCGCGGGGGGCAGCCGGGCACGTAGACATCGACGGGAACGAACTGGTCGATGCCCTGCACCACGGCATAGGTGTCGAACACGCCGCCGGTGGAGGCGCAAGCGCCCATGGAGATGACCCACTTGGGCTCGGCCATCTGCTGGTAGATGCGCTGGAGGACGGGGAGCATTTTCACGGCCACGCGGCCGGCGCAGATCATCAGGTCGGCCTGGCGCGGGCTGAAGCGCATGACCTCGGCGCCGAAGCGGGAGACGTCGTAGCGCGAACTGGCAGTGGCCATCAGCTCGATGCCGCAGCAGGCGGTGGCGAAGGGCATGGGCCAGAGCGCGGAGCGACGGGACCAGTTGATGACCCTGTTGAGCTGGGTGGTCAGGATGGAGTCGGCTGGCAGGGTGGCTTCGATGCCCATGGGCGTCGGTCCTTGGTGTGGGTGTTTCGACCAGTAGATGGTAGGAAATGAGGCGGGAATGGCAAGGCGGGGCGTGAGGCGCGACAAGTCGCGTCGCTTCATCGGGGCGAGGCGTTACGTGGAGGCGGCGGGGCGCTCGGGCATGAGGGGGACGGTGCGGCGCTGAAGGAGCACGGGGATGACGAGGGTGAACGTCGCGCCCTGGCCGGGGGCGCTGTCCAGCTCGATGGTGCCCTGGAGCATGGTGGCGAGCTGCTGGCTGATGGTGAGCCCGAGGCCCGTGCCGCCGTGGTGCTTGGTGACGGAGGGGTCGAGCTGGGTGAACTTGTCGAAGATGCGCTGCTGGTCCTCGGGGGGGATGCCCGGGCCGGTGTCGCTGACCGAGAGGCGGACCCAGGTTTCAGCCTCCTGGTCCTGCGTGGTCGGCGCGCTTTGCTGGGTGGCGGCCGCGAGGGTGATGGCGCCGCCCTCGGGCGTGAACTTCACCGCATTGGACAGGAAGTTGAACAGGATCTGCTGGAGCTTGCCCGCGTCGGTCTGCACCACGGGCACGCCCTGATCGATGGAGACGTGGAGCGCGATGTTGCGCCTCTCCGCCTGCGGACGGATGAGGTTGACCAGGCCTTCGTAAGTGTCGGCGATGCTGATGGCGGTGACGTTCAGCTCCATGCGCCCCGCTTCGATTTTCGCCAGGTCGAGCAGGTCGTTGATCAGGTCGAGCAGGCGGCGCGACGAGGTGATGATGTGGTTGATGTAGCGCTTGCGCTTTTCGTCGACCGGGCCGGTGCGGTCTTTCAAGGTTTCCTGCAACACTTCCGCGAAGCCGATCATGGAGTTGAGCGGCGTGCGCAGCTCGTGCGAAACGTTGGCGAGGAACTCGCCCTTCATCTTGTTCGCTTCGTAAAGCGCGATGTTGCTCGCGGCCAGCTCGTCGAGCTTCAGGTCCAGGCTCTTGTTGATCGAGCGAAGCTGGTCCTGCTTCTCCTTCTGGTTCTCGAGCATTTCGTTGAACGCATCGGACAGCTCCTCGAACTCGTCGGCGGTGTTGATGTCGGAGCGCGTGTTCAGGTCGCCCGCCGACACCTTCGCCGCCACGTCGCGCAGCACGCGCACGGGCGAGAGGATCAGGCGCATGGTGATGAACCAGAACACGCCGATCGCCAAGAGTCCCGCGAACAGGCCGGCCGCGACGATGTAGATGCGGTTGACCATCATCTGCGCCGCCGCGCCGGGATCGCGCAACTGGATCAGCAGCACCTGGCGCAGCGGGTCGGCGAGGTTGGTCGTGTCCAGTTCGGGATCGAACCCCCCTGCCGCCCCACCGCGAATGCGCGACAGGTCCGACTCGCGCACCGCGCGGGCATAGCGGTAGAACGGCGTCTGCTCGGCATCGTGCTCGCGCTGGAAAGACACCTCGCTGCCGGCATGCGCCTGGAAGCGCTCGATCGCGCGGGCGAGAAACGGGTCGCTCGCCGCGACCTGCTCGAACTCGGCGCGGTCGATCAGCGTCAGGTGCAGTTGCTCATCGGCCGCCAGGGGATCGACGGCGTCGTCGGTCGGCTGAAGCGTGCCGCCGAGGTCGATCTGGTTGGTGAGCCAGAGCTGCGCCAGGTTCTCCGCCTGCTGGCGCGGGCTCTGCTCGACCAGCGTCTGCATGCGCAGCCAGACCACCGACAGGGCCGCGGAGAGGATGATGATCACCGCGGCGCCGAACAGGAGCTGGCACTTGTTGGCGAGGCTGAGTCGGAGCCGCTTGCTGGGCATCAGGGGCATTGTACGACGGTGTTCGCTCGGGCGTGAGGACGGCTGCGAGCGCAGAAGATGGCTGATGGGACGCTGTCCCGTAGCCCGCCCCCAACGGGGGCGCGGTTGCGCTCGAACACCTTCGGGCGTCGCCGCGCCCCCGTTGGCGGCGGGCTATCGCTTGCGGGGATGCGGTTGATGAAATCGATCAGTGCGCGACCGCGGGCTCGTCGAGCGTGCTGGGGTAGTCGAGGCGCTGGGCGATGGTGTTGTCGGCATCGCAGACGATGACGCGCGCCTGGTGCTCGTCCAGCTCCGCCTCGATCATCAGGCCGAAGCAGACGACGATGATCCGGTGGCCGGGCTCGACCAGGTGGGCGGCGGCGCCGTTGACGCCGATGATGCCCGAGCCCGGCTCGCCGCGGATGAGGTAGGTCTCGAAGCGGGCGGCGTTGTCGATGTCGAAGACGTGGACCGCCTCGTTCGGCCGCATGCCCGCGGCGCGCAGCAACTCCGCGTCCACGGTGAGCGAGCCGACGTAGTCGGGGTCGCATTGCGTGATGGTGGCGCGGTGGATCTTGGCTCGCAGCAGCTTGCGCAACATGAGGGATTCCGGGATCGCAGCCCTAGATTATAGCAGGCGGCGGCGGGCCCGGGCTTGCAGGCCGATCAGGGGGCGTCTTCCTCCTCGGCGGGGGCGACGTTGCCGGAGGTGCGTGGGCCGATGCCGAAGAACCACCAGTCCTCGCGTTCGGTGCGGCCGACGAACGGGCCGGAGCTGTGGATGACCTCGCCGGAGTCTCTCCAGTAGGCGACGAAGGAGACGGAGGCGAAGCCGCGCTGCCGGAGGCGTTTGAGGATGGCCAGTTCGGGCACGATGACGGTGCCGCCGCCGGCATCGACGCCGCCGACCTCGCCGGCGGGCAGGAAGACCTGCGGCAGGCCGAGCAGGTAGTCGTAGCGGTCGATGCCGACGCCGCGCGTGCGCGGCTCGACGACGATCTGGGCTTCGTCGCGATCGTTGGTGAGGCGCACACCGTTGAGCAGCAGGTGGGCGCGCAGCTCGCCGAGGACGAACTCCTCGTCGGTGGACTCGAAATAGAGGCGGTCGATGTAGACGTGCCGATCGCGCAGGGCGTCGGCCGAGAGCTGCTGCACGGCCTGGGCGGCGGCCTCGCTGAGCAGGAACTGCTCGGTGGCGGTGCGGTCCGGGTCGGTCACGCGCACCTGCGCGCAGCCGCCGAGCGTCGGCAGCAGGGCCAGGGCGAGCGGTAGAAAGGCGAGCCAGGGGGTGGGGCGCACAGCGTTTCCCTTGAGGCGGCGAAGCGGCGTTGCAGGGTCTACTATAAAGGGCGAAGGCGGCTGGTGCAGGGGTGGACGATGGCCAATTGTTGAGAAGGTCAGCCAGCCGCTTGCGGCTTCGCGAGACGCCACGAAAACCGAACCCACCACGCGAAGCCGCAAGCGGCTGGAACACAGGCTCGACAATCGGCAATCGGCAATCGGCAATTCCCCGCCGCCTTGAACGATTCGCCGCCGCGCGGTACAAAAAACCATGCCCTCCACGCAAGACATCCTCACCCAGGCCGGCCACTCCTCCCAGGATTCCGAGTTTTTCAACCCCCTGCCCGACGGCTACACGCCCGGCCACCACAAGTACGTGGTCGTGCTCGGCACCGTCATGAGCGGCCTGGGCAAGGGCATCTTCTCCAGTTCGCTCGCGAAGCTGCTCAAGGACAAGCACCTCCGCGTCGCCCCCGTCAAGATGGAGGGCTATCTCAACATCGACTCGGGCACGCTCAACCCCTATCGCCACGGCGAGGTGTTCGTCCTCGACGACGGCCTCGAAACCGACATGGATCTGGGCACCTACGAGCGCATGCTCGACCAGAACCTGACCCACGACAACTACACCACCTCCGGCCAACTGTTCCGACGCGTGCTCGACAAGGAACGCCACGGCGGATACCTCGGCCGCGACGTGCAGATGATCCCGCATGTCACCGGCGAGGTGAAGTACCTGCTGCGCGAGCTGGCGGTGAAGCAGCAAGCCGACGTCGTGTTTGTCGAGGTCGGCGGCACGGTCGGCGACTACGAAAACTCGTTCTACATCGAGGCGCTGCGCCAGCTCGCCTTTGAGGAAGGCGAGGACAGCGTCTGCTTCGTCGCGCTCACTTACGTGATTGAACCCCCGGCGCTGGGCGAGCAGAAATCCAAGGCGGCGCAGCTCGGCCTGCGCAAGCTGATGGAAGTCGGCGTGCAGCCGGACCTGATCGCCTGCCGCGCCCAACATGAAGTGGAGAGCACCGCCAAGCAGAAGATCGCGATGTTCAGCAACGTACCGCTGCGCCGCGTCTTTTCCATGCACGATCGGCCGAGCATCTACACCATCCCCGAAGACCTGCGCGCCGCCGGCCTCGACCGCGAGGTGCTCACGCTGCTGAACCTGCACAACCGCGTCGACCAGCGCGCCGAGGACAAGGCGCGCGAGCAGTGGCGCACGTTCGTCAACAAGCTCACCGCCAAGCGCCAGCATGCCATGCGCCTCGGCATCACCGGCAAGTACGCCGCGCTGCGCGACGCGTACGCCTCCATCGACAAGGCCATCGAGCACGCCGCCGCGCACCTGAGCACCGACATCGACGTGCAGTGGATCGACACCACCCAGGTCGAGCCCGGCAAAGTCGACGCCGCGCTCGCCGGACTCGACGCGGTGATCGTGCCCGGCGGCTTCGGCGTGCGCGGCACCGAAAGCAAGATCGCCTGCGTGCGCTACTGCCGCGAAAACCACGTGCCCTACCTGGGCATCTGCCTCGGCTTCCAGATGGCGGTGATCGATTACGCCCGCCACGTCTGCGGATTGACCGGCGCCGCCTCCACCGAGTTCGACCCCGACGCCGCCGACCCGGTCATCTCCATCCTCCCCGAGCAGAAGAAAATCGAAGGCCTCGGCGGCAACATGCGCCTCGGCGGACAGGACGTGGCGATCCGCGAGAACACGCTGGCGGCGTGGCTTTACAGGGACCAAGCGACCGAGGGACCAAGCGATCAAGGGAAGAGAAAAGCCCCTCGGTCCCTTGATCCCTCGGTCGCTGGGTCCCTCCTGATCCGCGCCCGCTTCCGTCACCGCTACGAGGTCGACCCGCGTTACATCGAGCAACTCGAACAGGCCGGCCTCATCTTCTCCGGCCGCCACCCCGAGCAGCCGATCATGCAGATGCTCGAGCTGCCCCCGCTCGGCGCTGCCAAGCCCGAGATCGCGCATCCCTTCTTCATCGGTGCCCAGTTCCACCCCGAGTTGACCAGTCGGCCGCTACGTCCGGCGCCGCTGTTCATGGGCCTGATCGCCGCGGGCATCCAGCATGCCAATCCCGACGCCGCGCTCGACCCCGACACGCGCCGCTGGCTCTACCAGCCGGGCCTCGAACATCAGCGCGTCTGAACGAGACGCTGAACGAACATCCAAGCCGCGCGGGTGAGCGCAGCGAACCCCGCGGGTCCGCCGACGGCACCCACCTCCCCCTCCCCCCCCCGCACAATCCCTACAACACGCCTCACCCCCACCCCAGACGGACGCGGCTTTCGGCGCAGCTTCCTCACCACTGATTTTCCCGAAGCAGTCATTAATCCGGCCCATCCCCCTTCCGATACTGAACAAGGCGCGGCCGGTTACCCTGCAGGGGCCGTCACCGCGGCACCAGGGGGGTCCGAAAGGGCCAGGTGCCACCATGAGCAGCGGCGAAGTATTCGCGAAAGATGACACAACCGGCGAAGAGAGTCCCTACTCCAGCCGGGTCACCCGCCAGATCATTTCCAAGGCGGAAGAAGCCTTCAGCCAGGCGCTGCATGACGATCGGCTCAGTCACGTGCTGCGCGAGGTCATCGGCGACGCGGGCGATCTTCAGGAATCCGAACGCCGCCAGCTCGAGGAGATCGCCCAGCTGCTGGCGAGTTCCGACGACGGGCAGGGCGCGGCCGACGGCGCGCTCGACTGCGCCGGCGACTTCGAGCTGACACCTTCCGACGACAGGATGTTTCTGGTTCTGAGCGTGCGCCCGCCCGTGGCCGGCGGCGACCCGGTCAAGGCCGAGGACGTGCTCGACGCGCTCAAGCAGCGCTCGATCTCCCTGGGCGTGGACATGAAGGCCATCCGCCGCGCGGTCGACGCCGCTGCCAGGGGCGAGGAGGTCCAGGACGTGGTCGTGGTCAGCGGCCGCCACGCCAAGCACGGCCAGGATGCGCACCTCAGGCGCTTCGCGCGCCGCAGTCACGACGGCCCGGTCGAGCCACTCACCGACAAGGACCTCGACGGCGACACGCCCCTGCTCTGCAAACAGGGCGACGTGCTCATGCAGTACGTCCCGCCCGTGCCCGGCAAGCCGGGCCACACCGCCCTGGGCGAGGCGCTGCAACCGCCCGACCCGGCCGACATCGACCCCGTCGCCGGCAAGAACGTGCAGCGCGAGGGCAACAACTTCATCGCCGAGGTGACCGGCGTCGCGATGTTCGACGGCCACAGCGTCGAGACGCGCAAGGCGCTGATCGTCCACAAGGACGTCACCCACCAGAGCGACCCCATCGACTTCGACGGTGAAGTGCAGGTCCGCGGCTCGGTGCGCAGCGGCGCCAAGGTGCGCGCCACCGGCAACATCGTCATCGCCGGCAACGTCGAGGCCGCCGAGATCGAAAGCATCGAGGGCGACGTCGTCCTGCGCAGCGGTGTCGCCGGCCGTCACATCGCCGTCATCCGCGCCGCACGCGACGTCAACGCCCGCTTCGCCGAAGCCACCAGCATCGTCGCCGGCCGCGATATCAACCTCCAGGTCGGCTCACTCCACTCGCGCCTCATCGCCCATCGCACCGTCCATGCCGTCCAGGGCAAGGGCCACATCGGCGGCGGCGTGGTCATGGCCGGCGAAAGGGTCCGCGCCAAGCAGCTCGGGGCGCGCGGCGGCGTGGCCACCCACGTCACCGTCGGCCTGTCCAGCGAGACCATGAAAGGCCTCAGCCAGAACGACAAGCTCGCCGCCCGCGCACGCCAGCGACGCGAACACTGCGCCGAACTGACCGGCCAGATCGAGCGCGCCGTCGGCAACCCGCTCAAGCTCAGCAAGCGCGAGCTGAACATCTACACCAAGCTGCGCCAGCTCCAGGTCGTCTGCGACGTCCAGTTGCGCAAGCTCACCCAGCAGCGACAACAACTCCTCGCCGAGGGACATCGCGACTTCGGCGGACGCGTCGAGGTGCTCGTCTCGATCATGCCCAACGTCGAGATCAACATCGGCGGCGCCGAAACCGACGTCGAAGGCGCCCACGGCCCCATCACCTTCCTCTTCGACGACCAACTCGGCCAGATCACCACCCGCACCGGCGTATGACTCGCTTTGTACACGGCCGGGCCGCCCAGTCGTACACGGCGGCCGACCAACCCCGCTTTCCCCCGGCGGGGCTTTTTCATGCGCGCTTCGCCCGGTAAACCGCTGCACAAGCCAAGCCGCGCGGGTGAGCGCAGCGAACCCCGCGGGTCGCCACGGGTGCAGCTTGAGATCGTGGCACCCGTGCGGAGAACTGTGAAGCGTGTGTGAGTGGAGAGTAGAGAGTGGGGAGCGTGCATTGTTCCCACTCTCTTCACTCTCTACCCTCCACTCTCTACCGCTACATGCGCCGGGGGGTGTCACACTTTCAAGCTGCACCGTCACCACCCCATCCTCACACCGCGACTTCATCACCACGCCGGCGCAGCATGCGCAGCGCCTCGTCCTTCAGATCCGCCAGGCAGTGCCCGCGCTCCACCAGCTTCTCCAGAACCGGCGTCGCCGGCCGACCGTTCAGATAACCCTGGAACGCCAGCACCAGCGCCTCCTCCTGCTTCTGCGCCCAGACCGGGGCGCAACCTTCTCCATGATCGTGCGCCACCGCCCAGAGCGTCGGGCTGTGCGGCAGATCGAAGCGCTCGGCGAGCCAGGTGTGCAGGATCTCGTGCTCGCGGCACATCGCGGCCACGTCCTCGCCGTAGCCCAGCCGCTGCGCGGTCTGCTGCTGCTCCGGGTCGCCGCTCGGCGCGGCGGGCACCTCCGTGCCATCGGGGAAGCGCGTCACGGTGTAGTCGCGGGCCAGCTCGGCGCGGACCTCGCAGTGGCGGAAGCGGTAAACGTGCGTGTCGGGGCTTTCCGCGATCGTTCGCGGCGATCGAATGGGGCTCGGCATGACGGGCGAATCCTTTCAACCGGGCATGTCGCAGACCGGACCGCACCCGCGGTCTTCGGCTGTAACTTGCCTACGGGAAAGCAGCTACCGCGGTTCGGGGAGTTGCCCGCCTCGTGCCAGCCAATGCCTTATACTCCCCCTCGTCCGCCGGGCTAGCCCCAGCCTCGAACAGGAGACGCCCCCATGCCCTTGCGCCTGCCGCTCGCCGCCACGCTCGCCCTGCTCTGGATCGCCGCCCTGCCGCTGGCGGCACAGGAGGAACAACCGGACCAGGTGGAAGATGAGGTTCCGCCCGCCGATCAGCTCTTCGCCGACTGGGACTTCTCCCTCTCCGCCGGTTTCGCCGGCAGCGAGGGGAACTCCGTCTCGCGCTCCTTCAACTTCCAGTTCAAGGCCACCCAAGAGGACGAGCACAAACGCTGGCTCTTCGACAACAAGTACTTCTACGGCTCCAGCGACGGCACCACCAACCAGAACGAGTTCAACTCCACGCTCACCCGCGACTGGCTCGAACCCGACGAGCCCGTGTTCTACTTTGCCAAGGGCATCTACGACTACGACCAGTTCGAGCCGTGGAAGCACCGCGCCAGCGCCTTCGGCGGCGCCGGCTACGAGTTCATCAAGCGCGACGACCTCGCCCTCGTCGGCCGGCTCGGTGCCGGTGTCACCAAGGAGTTCGGCGACGAAGCCGACGAGCTGCGCCCCGAAGGGCTCATCGGCCTGGAGCTGCTGCGCTGGCACATCACTGAAACGCAGAACCTCACCGCCGCCACCACGCTCTACCCCGACCTCGGCGACTTCCCCGAAAGCCGTATCGTCAGCAACGTCGAATGGACCGTCGACCTCGACCAGGCCGACGGCCTGAAACTCAAGCTCGGCCTCGCCCACGAGTACGAATCCGAAACCGAGGGCGACGCCAAACACAACGACCTCAAGTACTACGGCGCCCTCACCTTCGACTTCTGATCCCCCGCCGCTGCTCGCGGCTTCGCGCAGCCCCCGGAATAACGAACCGCCCCGCGAAGCCGCAAGCGGCCGGGCCCCCTCCCACGCCGGACCGAAGCGACCGCAGGGAGCGCAGGTCCGGATCGCCTCCCCCTTGCAACCACCATCCAAGGCGATACCATGCCCAGTATTGACACTGAGTCTCAATAACCATCAATGAGGGAGCCATTCCGATGAGCACGTTGCGCCCCTGGACGCTGGGCAGCCTCGCCCTTGTCTGTGTCGCCATCCTCGCCGCCGGCTGCGGTGAAAGCGGCACCCCCGCCACCAACAACACCAGCACCAGCGCCGAAGTGAGCGGCGGCGGCGACGATGCACAACCCGCGCAGGAGCTGACGCTCTACTCCGGCCGCTCGCGCAGCCTCGTCGAACCGATCATCGAGCGCTTCGAGCGCGAACACGACATCACCGTCAACCCGCGCTACGGCAGCACCGCGCAGCTCGCCGTCGCGCTCAAGGAGGAAGGCGACCAGAGCCGCGCCGATGTCTTCTGGGCCCAGGACGCCGGCGCGCTGGGCGCGCTCGCCGGGGCCGAGCGCTTCGCCGCCCTGCCCGACGACGTGCTCCAGCAGGTGCCCGAGCGCTATCGCAACCCCGACGGGGTCTGGATCGCCACCACCGGCCGGGCGCGCACGCTCGCCTACGCGCCGGACCGCATCGGTGAAAGCGAACTGCCCGCCAGCGTCTTCGACCTCACCGACGAGCAATACCAGGGCCGCGTCGGCTGGGCGCCCACCAACGCCTCGTTCCAGGCCTTTGTCACCGCCATGCGCAACGAACACGGCGACGACCGCACGCGCCAGTGGCTCGAAGACATGAACGCCAACGGCGCGCGCAGCTATCCCAAGAACAGCGCCATCATCCAGGCGATCGCCGCCGGCGAGGTCGATCTCGGCCTGCCCAACCACTACTACCTGCTGCGCTTCAAGGGCGAAGACCCCGACTATCCCGTCGAGCAGACGTTCTTCGAGGCCGGCGACGTCGGCAACCTCGTGAACGTCGCCGGCGTCGGCATGCTGGCGACCAGTGAAAAGCAGGACGCCGCGCTCACCTTCGTGCGCTACCTGCTCTCCGAAGAAGCGCAGCAATATTTCGCGCAGGAAGTCTACGAGTATCCCGTGATCGACGGTGTGAGCGCCCCGGCGACCCTGCCGCCGCGCGAGCAGCTCGATGACGTGGCGCCCCGTGTGGACCTGGACAACCTCGAAGACCTCGAAGCGACGCTCGACCTGCTGCGCGACGCGGGCGCGCTTTGACGGTTTCACAGCCGCTTGCGGCTTAGCAAGACCGCGCGAAGCCGCAAGCGGCTGAAAGTTCGTATAAAACCTTACCCATGACCACCACGGCTGCGACACCCCTGCCGCCCGCGCGCCGCGCACCGCCGCCGTGGTACCTCGTCGTGCCGGTGGTGCTTTCGGCGCTGGGGGTGGCGCTGCCGCTGGGTTACCTGGTGTGGCGCGCCTTCGACGCCGACGCCACCGAGTTGGCCAGCGTGCTGCTGCGCTGGCGCAACCTCGAATTGCTGGTCAACACCGTCGGCCTGACCTTTGCCGTGCTCGCGGTGACGGTGGCGATCGCCGTGCCCACCGCGTGGCTGACGACGCGCACCGACCTTCCCTTCGCGCGCGTGCTTTCGGTGGCGACGGTCCTGCCGCTGGCGGTGCCCGGCTACCTGATGGCGTACACGCTGCTCACCCTCGGCGGCGCGTACGGCGCCTCGGCGCAGCTCACCGGCGTCGCACTGCCGCGCCTCTCGGGGTTCTGGGGCGCGCTGGTGGCGCTGAGCCTCTACAACTATCCCTACATGCTGCTCACGGTGCGCGCCGCGATGCAGCGCCTCGATCCCGGTCTCGAAGAGGTGGCGCGCTCGCTCGGTCAGCCGCCGCGCATCGTGTTCTGGCGCGTCGTCCTGCCGCACCTGCGCCCGGCGCTGCTGGCCGGGGCGCTGCTGGTGTCGCTGCACGTCATCACCGACTTCGGCGTCGTGAGCCTGATGAACTTTCACACCCTCAGCTACGCGCTCTATCTCCAGTACGAGCTGACCGACACGGTCTATGCCTCGTGGATCGCGCTGGTCATGCTCGCGCTGGCGGGCACGTTCATCGCGGCGGAGCTGTGGCTGCTGCGCGGCCTCGTGCTGCACCGCGCCGGCACCGGCCCGGGCCGGCGGCCGCGCCTCCATCGCCTGGGCTGGTGGAAAGCGCCGGCACTGCTCGGCGTGGGCGCGCTGCTCGGTGCGGCGGTGCTGCTGCCGACCGCGACGATCGGTTTCTGGGCCACGCGCGCGCCGCTGGACGGTCTGGCGGGTGAACTGTGGGCCTCGACGCGCGACTCGCTCTCGGCGAGCCTGCCGGCCGCGGTGCTCGCGACGACGCTCGCCGTGCCGGTCGCCTACATCGCCCAGCGTTATCCGGGCAAGCGGGCGATCATGTTCGAGCGGTTGAGTTACGCGGGATATGCGACGCCTTCGCTGGCGTTCGCGCTGGGGCTGGTGGTGACGACGCTGCACCTGGCGCCGTGGCTGTACCAGACGCTGTTCGTGTTGATTTACGCGTTGAGCCTGCATTTTCTGGCCGAGGCGGTGGGGCCGGTGCGGGCGAGTCTCTATCATGCCACACCGCGACTGGAAGAGGCGGCGCGGGCGCTGGGACGTGGGCGGCTGGTGGTGTTTGTGCGCGTGACGCTGCCGTTGATCCGCTCGGGGCTGATGGTGAGTCTGGCGCTGGTGTTTCTCTCGGCGATGAAGGAGCTGCCGTTGACGGTGCTGCTCTCGCCGCCGGGGTTCGACCCGCTGTCGCTGCGGATCTGGAGCTACACCGAGGAGATCGCCTACGCCCGGGCGGCGCCGTTCGCGCTGATGATCCTGGTGGTGTCGCTGGGGTTCGTGGCGGTGCTGCTGTGGCAGGGTGGGGGAGAGAATGTCGAATGACGCTCCGCCGCTTGCGGCTTGGCGACGCCCCCTGCTAAGCCGCAAGCGGCGGATGATCTCGGATCGACTATGATGGGCAAGCCATGAGCGACGCACTGCTCTGCGTGCATCACATCACCAAGACCTTTCCCGGTCACACCACGCCGGTGATCGAGGACGTGACGTTCTGCGTCTGGCCGGGCGAGGTGTTCGCGCTGGTCGGCCCGTCAGGGTGCGGCAAGACGACGACGCTGCGCACGATCATGGGCTTCGAGCCGGCCGATTCGGGCGAGGTGCTGCACGCGGGTCGGCTGCTTCAGGGCGAGGGCGTGTTCGAGCCGCCGGAGCAGCGCGGCATCGGTTTCGTCTTTCAGGACTACGCGCTGTTTCCGCATCTGACCGTGCTCCAGAACGTGATGTTCGGCATCCGCGGCGTACCGCGCCGGCGCCGCCGGCAGATCGCCACCGAGGCGCTGTGGATGGTCGGGCTCATGGGTATGGAAAACCGCCGGCCGCACGATCTGTCCGGCGGCCAGCAGCAGCGCGTCGCGCTGGCGCGCACGATCGCGCCCGGCTCGCGCGTCATCCTCATGGACGAGCCGTTCAGCAATCTCGACCCCGACCTGCGCCACGCGACGCGCAAGGAAGTGCGCACCCTCGCGCACCGTGCCGGCATGGCGGTCGTACTCGTCACGCACGACCAGGAGGAAGCGCTGTCCACCGCCGATCGCCTCGCGGTGATGCGCGACGGCCGCCTCGTGCAGAGCGGCACGCCCGAGGAGGTGTACAACCATCCGCGCAGCGATTTTGTCGCCCAGTTCCTCGGCCGCACGAACCTGATCGAGGGTGAAGCCGCCGGCAACACCGCCGAAACGCCGCTGGGCAAGGTGAACATCGACACGTTCAGCAGCGGCCCCGTCACCCTGTCGCTGCGGCCGGAACATCTGACGATGCAGCGTGCCGCGGAAGATGAGCAGCGCGTCGCGCAAGTGGTCAGCCGCGAGTTCAAGGGTCACGACATGACCTTCCGCGTGCGCCTCGGCCGGGAGGAATACCTCGTCCAGACCGACTACACCGCGCCGTTCAACACCGGCGACCGCGTGCAGCTCGCCGCGCGCACCAGCGCCGCGGTCGTGCGCACCGCCGCGCCGGCCGAGGCGGTGGACGAGGCCAAGTGCATCGCCGAGCACGCCCACACCCCGCCCGCGTCCGGGCAGGACGCAGCCCCCACTTCGCCCCGCTCCTCCGTAAAACTGTAAAATCACCTCTCATCGAGACTGCTTCTCCGCCGCTCGCGGCTTCGCGAAGCGCTGCGAAGTTCAGGCGCTTCGCGAAGCGGCAGGCGGCCGAACGACAATCGTCCAGCTCATCGAATCCCCAAGGAGCCCACCCATGCGCGCCGTCATGCTGATGTTCGATTCGCTGAACCGTCACATGCTCCCGCCCTACAACAGCGACACGTGGGTGCACGCGCCGAACTTCCAGCGCCTTGCGCAGCGCTGCGCCACGTTCGAGACCAGCTACATCGCGTCCATGCCCTGCATGCCCACGCGGCGCGACTTCCACACCGGCCGACTCAACTTCCTCCACGCCGGCTGGGGCCCGCTCGAACCGTTCGACGATTCCGTGCCCGCGCTGCTCTCTGAAAACGGCATCTACACGCACCTCGACTCCGATCACTACCACTACTGGGAAGACGGCGGCGCCACGTATCACACGCGCTACGACTCCTGGCAGTTCTTCCGCGGCCAAGAGGGCGATCCTTTCGTCGGCCAGGTCGCCGATCCCCCCATCCCCGAGCACATCAACCCCAAGGGCCGCCGCCAGGACTGGGTCAACCGCCAGTTCCAGAAGCGCGAGCCCGATCTCTCGCAAACCCAGACCATCGACGCCGGCGTTCAGTTCATCGAGCGCAATCACAACGATGACAACTGGTTCCTCCAGGTCGAGTGCTTCGACCCGCACGAGCCGTTCGTCAGCCATCGCAAGTACAAGGACCTGTACCCCAGCGACTATGACGGCCCGCTGCTGGACTGGCCCGGCTATCGCGAGGTGACCGAAACGCCCGAGCAGGTCGAAGAGGCGCGCCGCAACTACGCCGCGCTGGTCAGCAAGTGCGACGCGAGTCTCGGCGACCTGCTCGATGCCATGGACCGCCACGAACTGTGGCAGGACACCATGCTCATCGTCTGGACCGATCACGGCTTCATGCTCGGCGAGCACGACTGCTGGGCGAAGAACTGGATGCCGATGTACGAGGAGGTCGCGCACACGCCGATGTTCATCTGGGACCCGCGCTTCCCCGATGCCGCCGGCCAGCGGCGCAAGGCGCTGGTGCAGCCCGGCATCGATCTCGGCCCGACGCTGCTGCGCTACTTCGGCATCGAGCCGACGAAGGACATGACCGGCCGCGACCTCGCCCCCGTGCTGCGCGATGACACGGCCGTGCGCGATGCGACCATCTTCGGCTACTTCGGCAACCGCCTCTACGTCACCGACGGCCGATACGTCTACATGCGCGACCCCGTCACCGCCGACGGCAACCCGCGCTTCACCTACTCGCTCATGCCCGTGAAGATGCGCGGCTTCAAGGGCGGCCTCACCGAAAGCACGCTCGCCCCACCGTTCAGCTTCACCACCGGCATGAACGTCCTGCGCTTCGGCGACGACACCGACGGCAAGCGCAAGGACAATCCCGAGCATCTGCTCTACGACGTGCTCAACGACCCCACGCAGCAGCGGACGATCGACGACGAAGCGACCGAGCGCCGTCTCTGCGAGCACGCCGTGCGTCTGATGATCGAGCACGACGCCCCGCCCGAGCAGTACGTCCGCCTCGGCCTCGAACAAGCGTACCAGCGACAGACCGGCGAAGCGCCCGCCGCCACCGGTGCACAGGAATCCGTC
>JBMCXL010000028.1:0-15685 GCA_048621015.1 Phycisphaeraceae bacterium | reverse complement strand
GACTACGGCAGCGGCACCGTCTGGATGCTGCGCTACAACCGCGACAGCAACGAAGTCACCGAGCACCAGCGCATCGGCCGCGTGCCCGCGCTGGCCAGCTTCGGCGTCGATCACGACAACGAGCTGTACGCCTGCTCCTTCAGCAACGGCGGGCGAATCTATCGCATGACCGCGAAATAGCCGCGAAAGGGCACAAGAAACGCAAGAGACTGGTCGTTTATGCCTGCGCCGCTTATGCTTCTTCGCGACTCTCCCTTTCCATCAACGGCTGACTCGTCCGCTTCTCACCGCGGCTGCGTGCGCTGCCGATACTGCCCCGGCGTCAGACCCACCAGCCGTTTGAACGTCGTCGCGAAATACTGGCTCGTCGTGAACCCGCACGCCATCGCCACCGCGGTCACCGGCCGATCCCCCTCGCGCAGCAGTTGTTTGGCGCGGCGCACGCGCTGGCGCATGCGCCATTCCGCTGGTGTGAAGCCCACCTCCGCGCGAAAGCGCTCGTGGAATCGGCTCACGCCCAGCCCCACGCGCGCCGCGATCTGCTCAACGCCGAACTCTTCCGAAAGATGCTCGTCCATCCATTGCAGCGCCTCGCGGATCGGCGCGCTGCGCCGCGCCGCCCGATCCTGCTGCCGCTGGTCGTGCGCCTCGTGATCGTGCAGCACCGTCACCAGCAGTTCGTGCAGCGCCGCCCGCGCCGCGACGCGCCCCAGCGGCCGGCGCGTGCGATGCTCGGCCAGCAAGCGTTCGAAACAGTCGCGCAATCCCGCCGAGCCCGCAAAGCAGCGCCAGCGCAGCGCGTGATAGCGCTGCGCCAGCTCCGTGCCGTCGCCGCGCGGCATGCCCGGCAGCCGCCCGCTGCGCGGCAGGCGCACCGTCAGCCAGTAAAGCTCGCACGGATGCAGCATGGCATCGACCCCGCCGTGCGGCTCATCGGGCTTGGTGATGTAGACGTGCCCCGGGCCGACCTCGTACACCTCGCGCCGCGCCCACCACTCCACGCTGCCGCGCGCGATCAGGCACAGCTCGAACACCCCCGCATGGCGATGCGGATGCAAGCCGCGGTCGGAGGCGTGCTGCGGCGCGTCCGTGCCGATGGAGGGCATCTCCGTCAGTAACGTCGGCTGCCCCGCGGGGCCGTAACATTCTCTCGCCTTGCGACCGGCCATGTTCAAAAATCTACGGCCGAGCGGCGCGAACGACAAGCTCACACCCCGCACGTACCCTCAAACCCGCAACCAGGCCCGGCCAGAGCTCGTCCACCCGCGCCGCCCGGGATCATCGAGCATCCACCGTGCGGCGACCCGGACGCGCTCCCTGCGATCGCGCTGCCCGGCCTGAACCACGAATTTGAGAGGCAAAGGAGCACGACCATGAGCAATGTCGCCGTCGAGTTGACGCCGCAGCAGATCGAGTTCTTTCACGAGCAGGGTTATCTCGCGGTGGACGCACTGACCACGCCGGAGGAGGTTGAGCGGCTGCGCGCCTCGTACGACCGCATCTTCCGCGAGCGCGCCGGCCGGGACGAGGGCAACGAGTTCGACCTGGCCGGCACCGATGAGGAAGGCAAGGAGGCGACCCTGCCGCAGATCCTCAACCCCGCCAAGTACGCGCCGGAGCTGCTGGAGACCGAGCTGCTGGCGAACGTGAAGCGCATCGGCAAGCAGTTGCTCGGCGACGAAGCGGAGGCGCACTTCGCGCACGCGATCTTCAAGCCGGCGCGCATCGGCTCACCCACGCCCTGGCACCAGGATGCGTCCTACTGGAACCCCAACTTCATCTCGCGCAACATCAGCGTGTGGGTGCCGCTCCAGGAAGCGACGGTTGACAACGGCTGCATGCATTTCGTCCCGCGCAGCCAGGAGGTGGACGTGATCAAGCATCAATCCATCGGCAACGATCCGCGCGTGCACGGCAACGAGCTGCATCCCGACGAGATGTGGCGCGTCAAGGACGCGGTCGCGTGTCCCCTGCCGCCGGGCGGCGCGACGTTTCACGGGGGATACATGCTCCATTACACCCCGCCGAACAAGTCGGACGTCCCGCGCCGCGCGCTGATCCTGAGCATCACCGCACCGGGGCGCAAGCGCGACAAGCCGCTGCACATGCCATGGATCGAACAGAAGCAGACCGCGCGGCTGAAGCGCGCCGAAGCGGCGAAGGCGAAGTAGATAATCGGCAAAGACGCAAGCGGCATCACGCCGGCGCGCTAGGTGTCGGACGTGCTGTCGTCGTCGCGCTCGCCGCGCAGCATCTCGTGCAGGTCCTGCTTGAGCAGCTCGGTGAAGATCAGCAGCGACCAGGCGCTGACGACGGCGGATGCGACGGCGATCCACCACGTGCGGCCATAGATCATGGTCGCCACTGTCGCCGCGGCCATCAGGATGCCGATGACGAGGCTGATGAACTTGAGCGTCCGGCGGGGGTTTCCGATGACATCTTCCCGTGCCATGCGGGCACGATACCCGATGCGCGGGGTGAAGCGGAAATCGGCACCCCGCCGCTCGCGGCTACGCAAGGCGAATGATGCGTCGCACGGTGAGGCGGGTATTTGAACAGCCCGCCCCCACTGGGGGCGGGCTATGGGGAAGGGTGAAGCGCGGCGTGGGTGGGGAAGGGAAAGATCAGACCCGCTTCAGATCGCACAAGCGCAGCTCGGGGCGCGTTTCGCCGCGCCAGGTGTTCAGGCGCGGTTCGAAGGCGAGGTCCACCGTCTGCCCGCACGCGAGCTGATCGGCGAGGTCGCCCATGCCGAACCCGATCGCGCGGCCGCGACACGCACCGGCGCGCAGCTCCAGCGCGAGGTGCGTGCCCTCCTTGCCCACGCGGCGCGGCGCGGCGTCGAGCGTGGCGGCCCGCAGCGCCAGGCGCGGCTCGGGATTGCCCCGGCCGAACGGCGCGAGACGCTGGATCTGTTGAAACAGGTCGACGCTGCACGTGGCCAGCTCCACGTCCGCGTCAAGTTCGAGCGTGCCGACGAGGTCGGCGGGGTCCAGGCGCTGGTTCGCATAATCGATCAGCGCCGCGCGGAACGGCTCGACGTTGTCGGTCGGCAGCTTCAAACCCGCGGCCATCGCGTGGCCGCCGAAGTGGGTCAGGTGCGCGCGGCAGGCGTCGAACGCTTCGTAGATGGAGATGCCCTCGACGCTGCGCGCCGAGCCGTGCGCCGTGCCGTTGTCGAGGTTGAGCATGACCACGGGTCGCGCGAAGCGCTCGGCGAGACGGCTGGCGACGATGCCGATCACGCCGGGATGCCAGTTGGATTTGCCGACGACGATGGCGCGCGCGTCTTCGCTGTCGAAGCCGTGCTCGCGCACGAGCTGCTCGGCCTCGGTGAAGATGGCGCGTTCAGTGGCGCGGCGGCGTTCGTTTTCGTGGGTGAGGAAGTCGGCCAGCTCGCGCGCCTCGTTGCCGGTGGCGGTGGTGAGCAGGCGCACGGCGCGGCGCGCGTGGCCCATGCGGCCGCAGGCGTTGAGGCACGGGCCGAGCACGAAGCCGACGTGGTAGGCGTCGATCTTCTCGTCGCGCAGGCGCGCCGCGTCGATCAACGCGTTGAGGCCGGCGAAGCGCGTCTGCTTGATGCGCCCGAGGCCGAAGATGGTGAGCACGCGGTTCTCGTCGCGCAGCGGCACGACGTCGGCGACGGTGCCCAGCGCCACGAGGCTGAGCAGGTCCGTCAGGAGCGTGCGGAACTCCTCGCTGACGCGCTCGCTGCCGCACCAGGTCTTGGCGAACTGCCACGCGAGCTTGAACGCGACGCCGGCGCCGCAGAGGTCGGGGAAGGGGTAAGGGCGTTGGGATGCGCAGCCGGCGAGGTGTGGCTGTGGAGCGTGGAGAGTAGAGAGTGGAGAGTCTGGGTCGGCGCCACTCTCTACTCTCTTCTCTCCACGCTCTTCCGCCTCATCGCGCCGCTGCGCCTCGTGCAACCGAGGGTGGACGAGGGTGTGCGCTTCGGGGAGGTTGTCGGGGTCGAACTGGTGGTGGTCGGTGATGATGAGGTCGACGCCCAGCTCGCGCGCGGCGCGGGCGGGTTCGGTGGCGGTGATGCCGCAGTCGACGGAAATGATCAGTGGCGGGCTGTCTTTGCTGGTGGAAGGGATGGCCTGGCCGGCGTCGCCTTCGTCGTCGGGGGTGGGCAGTTCGCCTTTCGCGATGGCGGTGATGGCCTCGGTGTTAAGGCCGTAGCCTTCGTCGATGCGATGGGGGATGTAGGTGTGCACGTCGGCGCCGACGGCGCGGAGGGTGTGCCAGAGGATGGTGGAGGCGGTGACGCCGTCGACGTCGTAGTCGCCGTAGACGACGATGCGCTGGCCGCGCTGGACGGCGGCGGCGAGGCGTTCGGCGGCGGCGGTGCAGCCGGGCAGATGGGCGGGGTCGTGCAGGTCGTTCAGGCTGGGGTGGAGGAAGGCATGGGCGGCGCCGGGGTCGGTGATGTCGCGGGCGACCAGGAGCCGGCCGATCAGCGGATGCAGGCCGAGGTGGCGGCCGAGGGCGTCGGCGAGCGCGGGGTCCGGTTCCGTCCGGTCCGCCCGGTTGGCGGCGCGAGGTCGCCAGCGTGTGCGCATCCCTGCTTCTTCGACCATGCAAGCCATGATACCGACTCGGCCGGGGGGCGCGCCGTCGGTCTCACGACCGTTACAGACGGCCGCGGAAAGGGCGTTTTCCGGACGTGGCGGTGGCCGCGGGGCGGGATGGACTCAACTTTGAAGACAGGATGTTCGATAAGTGCGGAGTCGCCGCGCGTTTACTTTGGAGGAGGCGGCGCGGGATCGCCAAGCCATGCCACCCCTTGTCAAGGACGCAACCGTGCACCCAACCCACCAGCCTCACCAGCCGCAGCCGTCCACCCGTGCGACCGTTCAGCCACCGGCCCGGGCCGCGCGGGGGTTCACGCTGGTGGAGGTCCTTGTGGTCGTGCTGATCGTGAGCATCCTGGCGATCATCGTGGTGCCGCAGTTCACCTCGGCCGCGGGCGAGACGCGCGACAACGCGCTGAAGATGAACCTGTTCCGCATCCGCCAGCAGTTGGAGATCTACAAGGAGCAGCACGGGAGCACCTGGCCGAGCCTCCAGAACTTCGCGGACCAGCTGACCCTCGCCTCCAACGTCAGCGGCGAGACCGCCGCGCCGGGTACCGCCGGCTATCTCTACGGCCCCTACCTGCGCGACATCCCGGCGAACCCGTACACCGCCACCAACGACGTCGGCGACGGCGAGGTCGGCACCAGCGCCTGGTACTACAACGAGGACACCGGCGCGTTCCACGCCAATGACTCCGAAGAACACCGTCAGTGGTGATCGGACGCGGTTCGCGGGTCAGGGCACAACGCGGCGCCGCCAGTCTTGCATCCGGTTCGTGAACAGCTTCAGGCTTCCCCCCGAAGGGATGGACCGTTCCGCCCCCGCACGGTTGGTTGAACAGCTGCCCTGAACCGTGGTTCCTGAACTCCGACGCCTGACCATTTATACTGCGGCTCATTCGCGCTGGCCGATGGCGCTCAAGGATGAGCCCGGTGTTCAAACGCATTCCATTCACGTTCGTTCGTTTCGCGGTCGGCGCGGCGCTGTGTGTGCTGCTCGGCAGTTGCCAGGATCCGGCGGAGACGCCGGCGCCGGCCCCTGCGCCGCGCGACCGGACGGTGCCCCTGGAGTCGGCGCGGGCGATCGGCGAAGAGCCGACGATACGCGTGCGCATCGCGGCGGAAGCGGCGGCGGTCACGGCCGGCGGCGGGCCGACGGTGCTCGTGCGGCCGGTGGACGTCGCGCGCGGGCGGCAGTTTCGCGCGCCGGTGCGCGTGACGCGCGCCGATGGCGCATTTGTTCTGAGCACGGGCGCCGGCGATTTTCGATGGACGGCGGGGCGGCTGCACCTTGAAGGCGTCAACGGCAGGCCCGTGACGATCGAAGGGACGCGCTATCCGGGCGCGGTCGTGCTCGTGCCGCTTCAGTACCGCGGCCGGGAGACCGGGCATTTCGACGTGATCAACCATGTGAGCCTGGAGACGTACCTGCCGGGCGTGATCGAGCGCGAGCTCTGGCCGCGCTGGGAGGCGGCGGCGTTCGAGGCGCAGGCGATCGCGGCGCGCTCGTATGCGCTGTTCGAGCGGCGCATGAACAGCGAGCGGCATTACGACCTGAGCTCGACCACGTCGAGCCAGGTTTACGGCGGCGCGGGGAGCAACGCCACCGCGCTCGCAGCGGTGCGCGCGACGCGCGGGCAGGTGTTGACCTACGACGGCCGCGTGCTGCCGGCGTTCTATTCCAGTTGCTGCGGCGGGACGAGCCAGTCGGCGGCGGTGGCGTTCGCGCGCCTCGGCCGGGGCGTGGACCTGCCGCCGCTGCGCAGTCGGCAGCGGCCGGCGTGGTGCGCGCCGAGCAGGCATCACCGTTGGGGGCCGATCACGCGCCGCGCATCAGTGCTGGCGCAGCGCATGGCGCGGTGGGGGCGCGACCATGAGCATGCGATCGCGCAGTTGCGCGGGTTGCGGCGCATCAACGTCACCGCGCGCAGTGAGGCCGGTCGGCCGGCGCAGTTCACCGTGACTGATGCGCGCGGCCGGCGCTACACGCTGTGGGCCGAGCAGTTCCGCTTCGCGTGCAACCATGCGGTGACGGGCTTGCCGGAACTGGCGTTTGATGAACAGTTGCGCAGCAGTCACGTGCAGCCGACCGTGCACGGCGGCATGGTGCGCTTCACCGGCGGCCGCGGCTGGGGGCACGGCGTGGGGATGTGCCAGTGGGGCGCGCAGGGCATGGCGACGCACGGGTACGACGGCCGGACGATCCTGCGCCAGTTCTATCCCGAGGCGGATGTGCAGCGCGTGTATTGAGCGCGCCACGATCCGGACCTTCGCTGCGCTCAGGACCGGCTTGAAGGGGAAGGGTCTGAGCGCGGTGAGAATCCGGCTCCTGTGCCGCCCATCAGGACCACCATCCTCACGCCCCGCGCATCGCCAGGATCGGCTCGATCACCGAGGCGAGGGCGATGATCGTCAGCACCACCAGCGCCGCGCCGCGCAGCCGATGCGCCGACAGCTTGGCGCCCAGATCCGTCCCCACCATCGCGCCCATCACCGTGAGCGGCAGCAGCGCCAAACCGAGCAGCGTGCCGTACACCACCGGCATCCCGAACTTGTACATCATCAGCGCCACGATCACCGGCGTCACCGGCAGCATGCTGCTCCACATCATCGCGCGCGTCTTGTCCGTCGACCAGTTGTGCGCCGTGACCCACAGCACGATCGGCGGACCCGACATGCCCACCACACCACCCAGGTAACCGCTGGTCGTCCCCGCCAGCGCCGCCCACCACCAGCGCACCTTCTCGCGCGGCTGCACGCGCACCACGGTCCGAATCACCACCGCCAGCAACAGTGCCACCCCCACCACCAGCTTCACCGGCCCCGTGCCCAGCGACACCAAGTACGCCAGCGTCAGCACGCCCAACGGCAGCGTCGCCAGCCGGCCCAGATTCACCCCCGCCGCCGGCTTCCAGAGAATGTGCTCGCGATACTTCCAGCACCCCCAGCCCATCTGACCCACCGACGTGGTGTGCACCACCGCGATCGCCACCGGCAAGGGCACATCCACCCACACCATCAGCGGCAACGCAAACAGCGCAATTCCAAAACCCAGCGCGCCCTGGAGCAGCGCGCCCAGCAGCGCGATCAGCGCGATCGCCGGCACCTGCTCAAGCGCAAAACTCACCGGCGCTCTCCAGCCGCGGCCGGCTCCAGCACGCCGTCGCTCAAACCGACGGACAACACCTCGGGACGCTCAGCCGGCGCATTGATCTCGACCGGCGCGCCGCGCTCGCTGGAGGTAAGAAAGCCTTCCATCGCGGCGAGCACGGCGAAGGCCAACTCACCCGAAGCGCGGTGCGCACGCTCGGCGCGGATGGCGTGGCACATCTCCGCGAGGCCGAGGCTGCGGCCGTTGGGGTGGTCGTGGCGCGGGGCGATCTCCTGCCATTCTTTCTCGCCGCGCGGCTGGAGCAGGATGGAGCCGTCGAACCCGTTGGGGTCGGGCACGGCGAGGGTGCCCTCGGTGCCGAAGATGGTGATGGGGTGTCGGCCGTCGTCGGTGCGGCCGGCGGTGGCGAAGCTGGTGACGATCGTGGCGATGGCGCCGCTGGTGTAAGCGATGTGGCCGGCGACGTGATCGGGGGTTTTCACGTCGATCTTGTTGCCTTCGCGGTCGGGCGCGCCCTTGCCGACGACGCGGTCGGGGATCTGGATGCCCGCCATGCCGGTGACGCGTTGCATGGGGCCGAGCAGGTTCGTCAGCGCGGTGAGGTAATAGGGGCCCATGTCGAACATGGGGCCGCCGCCGGGGGCGTAATAGAACTCGGGGTTGGGGTGCCAGTGCTCGGGGCCGCGCGAGAGGAACAGGGCGAGCGCGGCGACGGGCGTGCCGATCGCGCCTTCGTCAATGAGCAGGCGGCAAGTCTGGTGCGACGTGCCGAGGAACGTGTCCGGCGCACAACCGAGGCGCAGCCCCTTGGCCGCGGCGGCGTCTATGAGTTGCTGGCCTTCGCTGACGCTGATGCCGAACGGCTTTTCACTGAACACGTGCTTGCCGGCCTCGACCGCCTGGAGGCCGACCGGCACGTGCGCGGCCGGAATGGTCAGGTTCAGCACGACCTCGATGGACGGATCGGCGAGCAGCTCGTCGACCGAGCAGACGCGCGGGATGTTGTGCGTCTCGGCCGCGTGGCGCGCCTTGTCCATGTCCAGATCCGCGCAGGCGGCGATCTCCAGGATGGGATACTGCGCAGCGCACTTGGCGTATTGCTTGTTGAAAATGTCACCGCAGCCGATCACACCGACCTTGACGGGCTCCATCGCAGTTCCTTTCCTCGTCTTCTTTCCGGATCATTCCGAAAGGGCAAGGATAGGGTATCGGTGCGGTGTTGCAACCGGGGCGAAATGTCGCGCTTTCAAGCAGGTGCCGCACCGCGGCGGCGCGGGGCCGAGGCACCTTCTCCCCTCTCTCAGGGGGGAGATTGACAGTGACCTTGCGCGCTTCAGGCAGGCATGCGCTGGCCTGGTCCGCGTCGGCGCAGCGCCAGGCGGACCATCGGGCCGTTGCGCACGAGCGTGCGGCCCTGACGGCGCCACTGCTCGTACTGGACCGGCGGCACGGGCGGCAGACAGTGAGGCGCGGTGTGCGCCCAATGGCGCAGGAATGCGCGCTCGAGGTTGGGTTGGCTGATCGGCTTGCCGCGGCGGCGGGCGCGACGGGCGCGGCGCACGGTGGCGAGCATGCACCAGCGCCAGGCGCGCTGCGGATCGAGGCCGCGCGGCGATCGGGTCGTGATGGATCGGGTGAGGGTGGCGTCCATGCCTCTGTATCCGGTGCTCGAACGCACCCCACGCCGGACTGGAGCGACCGCAGGGAGCGCAGGTCCGGATCTCGGCATTCGAAGTCCGGACCTGCGCTCGCGGACTCGCTCCAGTCCGGCGTGGGGTGGTGACGTTTCAGGTTGTCATGCCCCGCCGTCCCTGGATGAACTCGGCGTAACCTCCGCGTCGTCTGCATAATTCGCGGCGGTGCGCGCCGCCAGATCGCGCACTTGCTCGGCCAGCTCGGCCGGCTTCTGCACGATGCAGTGCGGGCCCATGCTCAGCACCCACCAGACGATCTCGTCCAGGCCGTCCACCGTGCAGCGGAAGGTGATCGCCCCGTCGTCGTGCCACTCGATCTGCTGGGTGGGGTGCCAGTGCGTGTCGGCCACGTTCTCGGCGAACGCCGAATCAAACCACAGCTCCACGTCGTAACTCTGCTCGCCGCGGATCATGCGCCACGCGCGGCCGAGGTGGTCCTCCAGGGAGAAACCTTCGGGGATCTCGTATTTCTTGTCGGTCAACTCGATGCGCGAAAAGCGGTTGAGCTTGAGCTTGCGCACCTCGCCGCGGCCTTCGTGATGGCCCACTGCGTACCACGCGCGCTGGCTGAACAGCAGTGCATACGGCTCGAAGCGAAACACCTCCGCCGCACGCTTCTCATCGTGACGCGCGCCGAGCGATTCATACGAACAGCGCAACGCGCGCCGCTCGGCGATCGCGCGCCGGACCTGCTCGTAAACATCTTCGATGTCATCCGACGAGCCCGTGGCCGCGAGACGCACGGTGACGTGCTGGTCGATATCGCCCAATTCGCGGCGCAGGTCGGCGGGGATCTGGCCGCGCACCTTGGCGATCGCCTTCGCCGCCGGCTGCATGAACGGCACCTGCCCCTGCTCGGCGACCTGGCCGAGCATCGCGATCAGCGCCAGCGACTCGTCGAGGGTCAGCTCCACCGGCGGCATGAAAAAATCGTGGCGGACGCGATAGCCCCTGGTCGCCTCGTCGTAGTGGTAGGGAATGCCGACCTGCTCGAGCACGTCGAGGTCGCGGTAGATGGTGCGCACCGCCGTGCCGCACTCGGCCGCGAGCCGGTCGGCGTTCCAGCCCGGCTCGGACTGGATCAGCAGCAGGATGCGGAGCAGACGATGGATGCGACTGTAGTCGGCGCTCATCCCAGCCTCCCGGTGCGGCGCGTGCGGGGCGTCGGCGTGATACCGAACAGCAATATAACAGGCGAAAGGGCGCGTTGCGATGGGAAGGTGACATAAGCCGCGCGGGTGATTCGGCGAACCCCGCGGGTGCTCCTCCGCAGATCCGCGGGGTTCGCCGCGCTCACCCGCGCGGCTTGAAGCGTTGAACGAGATCAGGCGGGCTGGGCGGTGATGCGGGCGAGCGTTTCGTGCTCGGCGCCGGGCTGGAGGGTGATGGCGTTGTCGTGGACATTACCGGACTCGACGCAGACGAAGCGCTGCCAGTCGTCCGGGGGCATGTCGTCGAGCGCGGCGCCCTTTTCGGGGCCGGGGTTCCAGACGATGGTGCTGTGGGCGTTCTGCTTCTCGATGGTGATCGTGCGGGCGAGGCCTGGGTCATGGATGGTGCAGGTGTCGGTCGTGTGCTGGTAAACGCGGTCGACCTCGCCGGTGAAACGGATCGGCCCCTGCTGCGTGCGCGGGGCGAAATTCTCGGGCTTATCGAGATAGGGCCGTTCTTCCAGGCCGACGACCTCAACTTGCCGCACGTCCGAGACGACAAAGTAACTGTGCAATGCCAGCTCGAACGTCGCCGCGGTCGCACCGCTGTTGCGTGTGCGCAGGGCGACCTCCAGGGTTGGGCCGACGCTCACGCGGTAGTGCAGCGTGTAAGGCTCGACGGTGGTGGTCAGTTCGAGCGTGACGTGGTCGCCGTCGGCCCGGGCGTCGTGGACGCTCCACGATTGCAGGCGGGCGGTGCCGTGCTTGGGGGTGCCATGATCGGCGAACCAGGGAAAGCAGATCGGGATGCCGCCGCGAATGGGCTGCCCCGGCGCGAAAGCGGAACCCTGGCTGAGGTAGAACACCTCGGGCTGATCGGCGGGCTGGTAGGCGCTGACGTGGGCGCCGTGGAGGTAGACGATGCCGCGGGCGGTGGGGCTGGTCAGCACGGCCCGGGTGAGGCCGCCCTCGGCCGACTCGAAGCGCACGGCGTCCGGCAGGCCGAACTGCTGCTGGAGTCGATCGGGTGTGGTGGAGGGATCAGTGGACATGGCCGGATTGTAACGAATGCGCCGCGCGGGTCGGCACAACAAAGTCGCTTGTGCGTGGTGCCTGGCCCGCGCGGGTCCTAGATTTGGAATTGCAACGTGTATGAACTGAAATGTCCATCCTGTGCCCAGACGGAATCGGCGTCGTTCGTGCGTATCGGTGCGGTGGTGACGTGCGCCGGGTGCGGTGAGACGTATCGCGTGGACGAGTCGCACGTGACGCACCGCTCACCGCTTGCGCCGGAGGATGTCGCCGCGGCCGAGTCGCGGACGGACGATGCAGCCGCGCCCACCGACACCGCCGGCGAGGACGAGCAGGAGGAGTCGACCGACCTCTCGGGCCTGTTCGAAGCGCTCGAGCAGGCACAGGCAGCCGAGGCGCCGGCGGAGGAAATCGTCGAGACGCCGGCCGAGGGGCGCGCCACCAGCCGACGGGCGTCGCAGGCGCGCGGCCGACGGCTGCAGCGCTGGGCGCTGGCGGGCGCGGGCGGCGTGGCGGTGGTCCTGCTGCTGCTCACCTTTTATCTGACGGACTGGTTCATGCCGGCGACCTCGTCCTCCGCGACGATGCCGCCGGAGGATCGGTCGGCGTCGGCCGACGGTGACCCGGCTGGACGGGGACAGACCACCGACCCGCGGGGCGGATCGACCGCGTCCACGGATGAGACACCGCAAATGCCGGAGGCGCAGTGGCTCGAGCGCGCGCCGGTGCAGCTCACGGGCGCCGCGGCGCAGATGCGCCGCATCAGCGGTCTGCTGCGCCAGTATTTCGACGAGCACGAGCGGTTTCCGGACGACCTGGCGGAGCTGGCGCCTTACCTGCCCGCCGATGAGTTCGATCAGTTGCTGACCCACCCCGAGACGCACGACTGGCCGGGCTACATTTACGAGAAGCCGGCCGAGGACGCCGATCCCCGCACGACGCCGATCCTCTGGGAAGCGCGTGCCGGGGCGCGCTACCTCGACGGCATCATCCTCTACGGCGACGGTCGCATCGAAATCCCCTGACCCGCGGGCGAGGATGGTACGATGCGGCACACTTCCCGCCGTCCACGGCCCTGAGCGATGGTCCGGCGCGATGGCTGGGAGCGATCGGCCAGGTTTCACCGCCCCCCGGTGGAGCCGGCCGAGGACGCGGGCTAGCGTTTCAGGCTCGCCGACTGGCGCGAGTCCGTCGCCCGCACACCCACCGCCGCATTGCGCGGCCAACCCCGCGTCATGTTCTTTCCCATTCGCACCGATCGCCGACTCAAGCGCATCCCGTGGGTGAACTACACGCTGATCGCCGTAAACGCGCTGATCTTTCTGTTCACC
The DNA here is from genome assembly GCA_048621015.1 of Phycisphaeraceae bacterium. Lineage (GTDB taxonomy): Bacteria > Planctomycetota > Phycisphaerae > Phycisphaerales > Phycisphaeraceae > JBMCXL01. Next base: position 2,785 of record JBMCXL010000028.1, on the reverse strand, counting down.
ATCGGCCAGGTCGGCGAGGTCGGCCGCCACCTCGCCGTCGGCTTCCCGATGGAGCTGGTCGCCGAGCACGTGCCCCTGGCCGCGTTTTACCTCAACCCGCGCGACATCCAGTTGCACCAGTTCATCAGCTACCAGTTCCTCCACGGTGGATGGGAGCACCTGCTGGGCAACATGCTGTTCCTCTACGTGTTCGGCAACAGCGTGGAAGACCGGCTCGGCCGACTCGCGTACCTGCTGTTCTACCTCTCCGCCGGCGTGATGGCGGGCCTGGGGCACACGCTCGCCGAGAACGCGCCCGTCCTCGGGGCCAGCGGCGCGGTGGCGGGCGTGACCGGCGCGTTTCTCGCGCTGTTTCCCCTGTCCAACGTCACCGTCGTCTACTGGATCATCATCATCGGCGCGATCGAAGTGTCCGGCATCGTGGTCATCGGCATCCAGATCGTCATGAACGTGGTGCTCCAGTTCTACGGCGGCAGCGGCGTCGCCTACCTCGCGCACCTCGCCGGCTACGCGCACGGCTTTGCGATCGGCATGGTGCTGTTGCTGGTCGGCATCCTCCCGCGCGAGCCGTATGACATGCTCGCGCTGATCGAGCGCCGCCGGCGGCGCGCCCAGTTTCAGCGCATGGCGCGCGCGGGCTATCAGCCGTGGGAGCACAACAAGCCGCCCGAACTGTCCGCCGAGCAGATGCGCGAGGAAGCGGCGCCAATCAAGGCCGAGCAGGAAGCGCTCATGCGCCGGCGCAGCGAGATCAGCCGGGCAATGGGCCAGCATGACATGCCCACCGCGGCGCAGCGCTACCGGGAGCTGCTGGCGGACCATCCCGACCAGGTTCTCGGCCAGCAGCCGCAGCTCGACCTGGCGAACCAGCTCATGGCCGACGCCCACTACACCGACGCCGCCCGCGCCTACGAGCTGTTTCTCCAGACCTATCCCACCTATCCGCAGCGCGAGCAGGTGCAGCTCATCCTCGGCCTGCTCTACGCCCGCTACCTCCAGCGCCACGACCGCGCCCGCGAGTTGCTCCGCGCCGCCGTCCCACGCCTCACCGGCTCCAACCGCCAACTCGCCGAGCAACTCCTCGCCGACGCCGGTTGACGCAACTCGCCCCCATCGCCTTTTAAGCCGGTCCTGAGCGAGTCCGCGAGCGAAGGTCCGGATCGACGACCGCAAACTTCGTCGATTTGCCCTAAAATGCCCGGCTCAACCAAGATCGAGGGAGCCTTTCCATGAGCAAGTCATCCATCCTGCGCGGCAACGCCGTCGTCGGCCAGTCCGGCGGCCCCACCGTCGTCATCAACCAGTCGCTCGTGGGCGTGGTCGAAACGCTGCGCGACCATGCCCGCGACGCGGGCATCGACAAAATCCTCGGCGCCCATCACGCGGTGCGCGGCATCATCGAAAACAACTTCATCGAGTTGCAGGACATCCCCCAGTCCCGCCTCGATCGCATCGCGCAGACGCCCTCGGCCGCGCTGGGCTCCAGCCGCGACAAGCCCGACCGCGAATACTGCGAGAAGATCTTCAAGGTCTTCGAGCAGAACAACGTGCGCTACTTCTTCTACATCGGCGGCAACGACAGCTCCGACACCTGCCGCATCGTCAATGAACTGGCGCACGAGTCGGGCTACGAGCTGCGCTGCTTCCACGTGCCCAAGACAATCGACAACGACCTCGTGCTCAACGACCACACGCCCGGGTTCGGCAGCGCGGCGAAGTTCGTCGCGCAGGCGTTCATCGGCGACAACCTCGACAACAAGGCGCTGCCGGGCATCAAGATCAATGTCGTCATGGGCCGACACGCCGGCTTCCTCACCGCCGCAAGCATGCTCGCGCGCCAGAACGATGATGACGGCCCGCACCTGATCTACCTGCCCGAGGTCGCGTTCGACCCCGAGCGGTTCCTCGCCGACGTCGATGCCGTGCAGAAAAAGCACGGCCGCTGCCTCATCGCCGTCAGCGAAGGCGTTCACGACAAAGACGGCAACCCCATCGCCGCCAAGCTCGCCGAGCAGATGGGCGCCGACGTCGAGCGCGACGCGCACGGCAACGTGCAGCTCTCCGGCAGCGGCGCGCTGGGCGACTTCCTCTCCCAGCTCATCAAGCAGAAGCTCGGCGCCAAGCGCGTGCGCGCCGATACGTTCGGCTATCTGCAGCGCAGCTTCGCCGGCTGCGTCTCGGAGACCGACGCCGAGGAGGCGCGCACCGCCGGCCAAAAGGCCGCCGAGCTGGCGCTGACGGGCAACGTGGACGGCTCGATCGCCATCCAGCGCACCAGCGACCAGCCCTACAAGGTCGAATACAAGCACGTGCGCCTGACCGACATCGCCGCCAAGACCCGCACGCTCGACACCAGCCACATCGCCCCCGAAGGCAACAACGTCAAGGACAGCTTCCGCCAGTACCTCGAACCGCTGGTCGGCCCGCTGCCCGTGGTCGAGTCGCTCGGCCTCAAGAAGGAGCAGTCCACGCCCGCGTGAGGCTGAGGCTCCATCCGGACCTTCGCTACTGAGCACAGCGAAGGGCCGGATCACCCCACCCACACACCCGATTGGCTTCCACGCCCCCGGCGCGGCAGAATGGTGGCCGTCCGCATGTGCCCCGCACGCACCCATCCCGGGGGACAAACGGAACGCCGGCCATGTCCATCAACGTCACGTGTGGTTGCGGCAAAGCATTGGTGGCCCCCGATCGCCTCGCAGGCAAACGGGCGCGCTGTCCCGCCTGCGGCCAGACCGTGCAACTGCCGGCCGCCAACGAGAGCGGGCCCGTCACACCGCACGGC
>JBMCXL010000027.1:0-15778 GCA_048621015.1 Phycisphaeraceae bacterium | reverse complement strand
GATCATCATGTGTCGGCGCAGCTCGCCCTGATCGTCCAGCACGTAATCCCGGGCGCGCTGCCGGTCGGCGAAATAGGCGTCCAGCGCTTCGCGCACCGTCTCACCCGGCACCACGCGCTCGGGACACGCAACGTGTCGCTGAATGTTGTCGGTGAAACGGATTTTCGGCACGACGTGTCGCTCCCCACGGATGGTCGCCGGTCGGCGAGAAACGTGGCGGTCATTTTACTGCAACCGTTCAAAACGGAAAGCGCCCTGATCAGGATTCGGCGTCATCGAGCCAGGCGACGATCCGGCGCTGCGGGTTAGCCAGGGGCAGGTCGTCGAGCTGGTCGAGTCTGCGCCAGGTGGCGGTGTTCGGTTTGAGGCGGCCGGCGGTGACGCGCAGGGGGTGCACGGTGAATTGAATGGTGCGGTGCGTGGTCTGATGGGTGAAGGTGTGCGTTGGATCGGTGGTTTCGGTGTGGAGGCCGAAACGCTGTTGAATCCAGTTCGGCAGCGGCTGGCCGTTCAGCGATTCAGCGGTGGGGAGCTGCCACATGCGCGCCCAGAGGCTGTCACTGCCGCGCTGCTCAAAAAGGTAGCGGCCATTCTTCTCGATCGCCGCGACGTGGTGCGTCACCGATTTCGGTGCGCGGCGCGGCGAGCGCGTGGGTAACGCCGCAGCGCGGCTGGCCTGGTGGGCATCGCATATCGGCGCGACCGGACAGAGCAGACACTGCGGCGACTTCGGCATGCAGACCAGCGCGCCCAGCTCCATGAGCGCCTGGTTGAAATCGCCCGGGCGCTGTTTCGGCACGAGACGCTCGGCCAGTTGCCACAACCGGTTTCGCGTCGCCGTTTCGTCGATGGGCTCATCGATCGCGAACCAGCGCGCCAGCACGCGCGCCACGTTGCCGTCGAGGATCGGCGCGGACTCGCCGTATGCGATCGACGCGATTGCGCCGGCCGCGTAGCGCCCCACGCCCGGCAGTTGCATCAGTTGGTCCACGGCGCGCGGCACCTTGCCGTCGAAGCGCTCGACGATCATCTTCGCCGCCGCATGGAGGTGGCGCGCCCGGCGGTAGTAGCCCAGTCCCTGCCAGAGGCGCAGCACCGCCTGCTCGTCCGCGGCTGCGAGGTCGTGCACCGTCGGGAACGCGGCGACGAAACGCTCAAAATAGGGCACGACCGTCGCCACCTGCGTCTGCTGGAGCATCGCCTCGCTGACGAGGGTGAAGTAGGGGTCGGGGGGTGGGGATTGGGGGGTGGGTCGCCAGGGCAGGCGGCGGTGGTGGCGGTCGTACCAGCTCAGCAGCCGCCGACGGAGACGGCGGACGCGGTCGGTGGCGGGGGATGGCGAGACGGCGGATCGGGGCGGCATGGTCGTCGGTTTTGCAGTCACGGCATGGGTCAGGCCGATGCGATGATAGCACGGGCACAGGGGGCGATCCGGACTTCCGCTCGCAGACTCGCTCCAGTCCGGCGTGTACGATGGTTGATTCCATGGTCGATCCTTCGCCCCAAGACCAAGACAAGCACGACGACAAGGACGTCTCCCGCATGGTTGCACAGCGACAGAGCCTGCCGCCGGTCCGCCAGTCCATCACGCACAAGTTCCAGATCATGGGCCACGAGGGCTATCTCACCATCGGCCTGTTCGAGGACGGCTCGCCTGGTGAGATCTTCATCAAGATGGCCAAGGAGGGCTCGACGCTCTCCGGCCTGGTGCAGGGCTTCTGCCGGGCGTTCTCGCTGGCGCTTCAGTACGGCCTGCCGCTGTCCGAGGCGGTGCAGCGCTTCAAGGGCATGCGCTTCGAGCCGATGGGCACGACCTCCAACCCGGAGATCCCCGAGGCGTCCAGCATCATCGACTACGTGGCCAAGTACATCGAGCTGCACTTCATCGAACGCGAGCAGGGCCGGCGGTGAGGCGTGCTATTGCCAATTGCCGATTGGCTGGCAATGACGCCGCCGTGGAGCAGCAAATTCAGAAATCGGCAATTGGCAATCGGCCATCGGCCATCCCCACCTTCCGCCCCACCTTGACCTATAATTGGCCCTGAGCTAACGTTGCTCCCTCCCAGCCGGGTCGAGGTGGGTCCTGCCTTCATGGATCAAGATGTCAAGCATAAGTGCGGGGTTTTCGGGGTGTGGGGCGCTCCGGATGCCGCGCATCTGACCTACACCGCCCTCTACGCCCAGCAGCATCGCGGGCAGGAGTCGGCGGGCATTGCCGTCAACCACGACGGCCTGCTCAACGCGCACGTCGGCATGGGCCTGGTGCCCGAGGTCTTCAACGAAGAGATCCTCGCCAAACTCCCCGGCTCGGCCGCCATCGGGCACAACCGCTACTCCACCACCGGCTCCAGCCGCACGTGCAACGCCCAGCCCCTGCTGCGCGAGTACATCGGCGGGCAGGTCGCCATCGGGCACAACGGCAACCTCATCAACGCCGGACTGCTGCGCCGCCATTACGAAGAGCGCGGCCACATGTTCCAGACCACCAGCGACACCGAGGTGGTCCTGGTCCTGCTCGCCTCCCACCACCAGAGCCACGAGGACCCGCTCGTCCAGACGCTTCAGCACCTCCAGGGAGCCTATTCGCTGGTGATGCTCTTTCCCGACCGCATCGAGGCGGTGCGCGACCCCTGGGGCTGGCGGCCGCTGGTGCTGGGTAAGACCGCCTCGGGCCACGATTGCGTCGTCAGCGAGACGGTCGCGCTGGACGCGATCGGTGGCAAGTTCGTGCGCGAGGTGGAGCCGGGCGAGATCGTCACGCTCTCGGGCGAGGGCGTGAGCAGCCGGCGGTTCAGCCGCCCGCAGACGCCGGCGCACTGCATCTTCGAGCACGTCTACTTCGCCAATCCCAGTTCGCGGCTGTTCGGCGACACGGTGCAGGCGGTGCGCGAGCGCCTCGGCGAGACGCTGGCGCGCGAGGCGCCGGTGGAGGCGGATTGCGTCGTGCCGATGCCGGACTCGGGGCGCTCGGCCGCGCTGGGTTACGCGCGGGAGAGCGGGATTCCGTATCGCGAGGCGATCGTGCCGAACCGGTACGTGGGGCGCACGTTCATCAAGCCGTCGCAGGATCAGCGGCGCGACGCGGTGCAGCTCAAGCTGAACGTGGTGGACGAGTTGATCCGGGGTAAACGCATCATCGTGGTGGACGACTCGATCGTGCGCGGCACGACGACCAAGGGGAAGATGGCCCAGCTCCGCCGCGCGGGGCCGAAGGAGATTCACCTGCGTATCAGTTGTCCGCCGATCCGCCATCCCTGCTACTTCGGGATCGACTTTCCCGACCGCGATCACCTGATCGCCGCGGAGCGCACGCAGCAGGAGATCGCCGAGTACCTGGAGGTGGACAGCCTGCACTACCTGTCGCTGGACGGGATGCTGTCGTGCGTGAGTCGGCCGCGCGAGCAGTATTGCACTGCCTGTTGGTCGGGCAAGTACCGCATCGAGCCGGACAAGCCCGTGAACAAGCTGGACCTGGAGCGGTATCAGCTCACGATGTTCTCCTCGGGCTGAGGCATCGCCGAAAGCGGCGGGAAAATCCCTCACATCTCCGACACTTCGCCCAGCGGTTGAACCTGAAGCAGCGGCACAAACACATGCTGCGGCTGCGCGAGGCACCATGCCGTCGCCTCGGCGATCGCTTCACTGAACAGCATCTCGCCGGCGTCGTGCATGCGGCGCTCCTGCTCGGGCGGGCGGTTTTCGTCGAGGTCCGAGCCGGTGCTGCCCGGCTCGATGAGCGTGACGCGGATGTTGTCGGCCGCGGCGCTCTTGGCGAGGCTGTCGCTGAACCCGCGCAGGCCCGACTTGGTGGCGACGTAGACATCTTCGCCGGGCGCTCGGCCCTTGGCGCTCATCGAGCCGATGTTGACGATCGTGCCCTGGCCGGTCTGCTTGAGGCGCGGCAGCGCGCGCTTGGCGCAGGCGATGTAGCCGACGAGGTTGGACTCGATGATGTAGCGGTAGACTTCGGGGTCCATCTGATCGATGCTGCGCGCGGGCAGGCCGGCGTTGTTGATCAGCGCATCGATGCCGCCGAGCTGGTCGTCCATGGTGCGGAAGACGCGGTCGATGTCTTGCTCATCGCTCTGGTCGGCGGTGAGGCTGACCAGGTGATTGCGGTATTCGTCCATCTGCTCGCGGGCGTCCTCGAGGTGGCGCTCGTCGCGGCCGAAGATGCAGACGCGCGCCCCGAGACTCAGCAGCAGCAGGGCGGTGGTGCGCCCGATGCCGGTGGTGCCACCGGTGACGATGATACGCTGATCGGCCAGCGACTGCGGCTGATATTTCCATTCACCCGGCCGTTGTTGCGCGCGCGGCATGATCATGGGGCGCCTCCTTGGATAGACGGCGCATCGTAGACCGCACGGGCCTGCGCGAGAGTCCGTGATGGACGGGGGGTGGGCTGATTTGTGGATCGGGCTGGGGTTGGTGACAAGCCGAGGGATTGCAGTCCCTCGGCCCTGTCGCGCGATTCACCCGCCGACCTGGAAGCGGGCGAAGTTCTTGATCTCGACGCCCTTGGGCAGCAGGTCCTTGATCTGCTTCTTGTCGTCCTTGATGAACGCCTGGCGAAGCAGGACGACCTCGTCGTAATACTTGCGGATCTTGCCTTCGACCATCTTCTCGGCAATGTTCTCAGGCTTGCCGGAGTCGATCGCCTGCTGCTTGGCCAGGGCGCGCTCCTTCTCGACCAGCTCGGCGGGCACCTCATCCTCGGTGATGCCCAGCGGCGCGGGGCTGGCGGCGGAGATGTGCATGCACAGATCCTTGAGCAGTTCCTCGTCGGGGTTGCCGCTGACTTCGACCAGCACACCGATCTTGCCGGTGAAGTGCACGTAGCTGCCGATCCGGGTGTCGCCCGTGCCGCCGAGCACCTTGCCGCGGCCGAATTGCACGTTCTCCTTCGTGGTGATGCGCACCTCGTCGATGGCCGACTGCATCGCGTCGGTCTTCTCGACGTCGCCGGCGTCCTGCTTGAGCGCTTCGGCGGAGACGGTGTCGATCATCTTCTGGAACTGGTCGTTGTTGGCGGTGAAGTCGGTCTCGGCATTCACCTCGACGATCGCGCCCTTACTCTGGTCGTCGCTGAGCGCGACGGCAACCTTGCCCTCGGCCGAGGCGCGGTCGGTGCGGCTGTCCATTTTCGACAGGCCCTTCTGCCGGAGCAGGTCGACGGCCTTGTCCATGTCGCCGCCGACTTCCTCCAATGCCTGCTTGCACTCCATCATGCCCAGGCCGCTGCGCTGTCTGAGGGTCTGCACGTCCTTGGCGGTGATCGCCATTGCGAAGTCTCCATCGAAAAGGGATCAAGGGACCAAGGGACCGAGCGATCAAGGGTCGAAGAAAGCTACGGGCCAAGCGTCGGCACTTGGTCCCTCAATCCCTCGGTCGCTTGGTCCCTCTTGATTTACTGGGGCGGGCTGGTGCGGTCGCTGCGCTGGGTGTCGGGCTGGCCGACGCCGCTAGTGACCGGCTTGTCGCTGTCCCCCTCGGCGGTAGACGGGCCCATCTTGGTGGGCTCTTCGGACGGCTCGGTGGGAGCCCCGCCTTCGCCCTCGCCGGTGGCGCTGGCGCTGTACTGGCCACCACGCCGGCGACGACGGCGCGGCTCGCCGGCGGCTTCGCCGCCACGCTGGGCGGCCTGCTGCTCCATGTCGCGCTGGGCGCGGGCGGTCTTGCCTTCCGCGGCCGCGGCACAGAGGCTCTGGATCACCACTTCGATCGCGCGCATCGCGTCGTCGTTGCCGGGGATCGGAATGTCGGCGTAATCCGGGTCGCTGTCGCTGTCGATCAGGCAGACGGTGGGGATGCCGAGCTTACGGGCTTCGCGGACGGCGTTGTGCTCGTGGTTGACGTCGATGACGACCATGGCGCCGGGCAGCTTGGTCATGTTGCGCAGTCCGCCCAGGTTACGCTGGATCTTTTCCTTCTCGCGGCGGATCTGGCTCTCCATCTTCTTGGAGTAGTTGTCGATCTGGCCGGACTCTTCGAGCGCTTCGAGTTCCTCCAGCCGCTTGAGCCGGTCGCGGATGGTGCGGAAGTTGGTGAGCGTGCCGCCGAGCCAGCGCTCGGTGACGAAGTGCATGCCGGTGGGGGGGACGTGCGATTCGAGGATCGCCCGCGCCTGGCGCTTGGTGCCGACGAAGAGCACGTCCTTGCCGGAAGCGACCGTTTGGGTGATGAACTTTCGCGCCAGGAGGAGGCCCTTGATGGTCTCCTTCACATCGATGATGTGAATCTTGTTGCGCTTGCCGAAGATGTAGGGGGCCATCTTCGGGTTCCAGTTCGTGGCGCGGTGGCCGAAGTGAATACCCGCTTCGACCAGGTCTTTAACCAGCGATGCCATGACCGGCTCCTTGCTCGAGGCTCGACTCGCGCCGCGGCGGCGAGCCCCAGTGTGTGCGCTGCCCGTAATGCGTCAGGGGTTCAGGGCGGATTTTCAGGGCTGAGCTTCGGGGCTGTGGCGGGACCGGCCCACCCATGCAGGCGGAAACCACCTCACCACCGGCACCCGGCACCGGTGAACCTGTTACCAAGGTTCCGATGCTGAAAAGTGTCTGCGCTCCGGCGGGGCGCAAACGCATCCCCGGTGGCCGCAATAACCACCGTCGAATTATTGTATCACCGCCGCGGGTGGCTGCAACCGAGGGGCCTCGCTGGCGCCGCCTTCACGGGGCTCACTTCCCGCTCGAGCCGACCTCCGCCTTGCCTTCGCGCTGCGGCGGCAGGTGCAATCCCTGCCCGGTCTGGCCGGCCGCGGCCGGTGCGGCGTCCGGAGCCGGTCGCCCCGGCATCCACTGACGCCGACTCCATTTGTATGCCGCCAACACCGCCAGGACAAACACCGCCACGCACACCGCCATCACATATCGCCACCGCAGGTCCAGCGCCACCAGCGTGCACCCCAGCACCGCGAAACCCACCGCCGCGCCGTACAGCACCGCCACCGACTGCCAGACGCTCAGGCCCGCCCGGCAGAGCATGTGGTGCAGGTGCTCGCTGTCGGCATGGAAAAACGCCTGTCCCCGCATCGTCCGCCGCAGGATCGCCAGTGTCGTGTCCACGATCGGCACCGCGAACACCAGCAGCGCCGCGGTCACCAGCCGCGGCCCGGCCCCGCTCACGTCCCCCAGCAGCAGGATCGCCGTGACCATCAGGAAACCCAGCAGCAGCGAGCCGGCATCGCCCATGAAGATCCGCGCCGGATTCAGATTGAACGGCAGAAACCCCAACACCGCCCCCAGCGCCGCCAGAAGCAGCGTCAGGCGCACCGGATCGTCCAGGGCCACGCTGCCGCCCATCGCCTCGCCGCCCTGCGCCCGCATCGCCACGATCCCCGCGATGACCAGCAGTCCCAGGCACCCGATCGCCGTCACCCCGCTCGCCAGGCCGTCCAGCCCGTCCAGCAGGTTCATCGCGTTGCACCCGCCCATCACGAACAGCGCGATCGCGACCGTGCCCACCGCCGCCACCACCGCCTCGCCCGTGGGCAGGTGCAGCAGGCTCAGCGACGACTCGGCCAGCTCCAGCCCCACGTGTTCCGACGCCAGCGCCGCTCCCGCCAGCAACTGCCCGCCCACCTTCACGCGCGGGCTCACGCCGTACAGGTCGTCGAACAGCCCCGTGAACATCACCAGCGCCGCGCCGACCACGATGCCGATCGGAAAGCTGACGTGCGCCGAGCCGGTGCCGTCGATGGCGTGCATGTGCGGCTCGATCGCGTAGCTCACCGCCACGCCCGCCAGCCACCCCAGAAAGATCGCCACACCGCCCAGGTACGCCACCGGTCGCGCGTGCTCCTTGCGCTGCACGTTCGGCCAGTCGATGATCCCGTTGCGCAGCGCCAGCATGCGCATCACCGGACTCAACAGCAGCGCGCCGACCAGCGCAACGACAAACACCCCCGCGTACGGCCAAAGCACATCCCCCACGCTCGGCTGCGCGGCCGCAAGCATCGAAATGGAATCAAACGGTGCCAACGCCGTCCTACCTTCCGCGCCGTTCACGCCGGACTGGAGCGAGTCTGCGAGCGCAAGTCCGGATGGTTGCGACGTGCCGACTCAACCAGTTCCGCCAGTGTCTGCTCCAGCGCATACGCCGGCTGCCACCCGATCGCCGTGCGGATCTTGCTCGTATCTGGCAGCCGGTCCGGCGTGTCCTCGAAGTCTTTCCCGTAAACCCGCTCATACGGCACGTGCTCGATCGCCGAACCCCCGCCCGCCAGCGCATTGACCCGCGCCGCCAACTCGTTGATCGTCACCTGCCGCTCCGAGCCGAGGTTGTAAATCTGGCCCAAACACGCCGGCTCGCTCAGAAGCGCGGTCATCGCGCGCACCACGTCGCGCACATCGCAGAACGCGCGCGTCTGCTCGCCATTGCCGAACACCTCGATCGGCTCGCCGCGCACCGCGCGCTGCACGAACCGCGGCACCACCATGCCGTACCGGCCGACCTGGCGCGGCCCGATCGTGTTGAACAGCCGCGCGATCACCACGCCCGCGCCGCGCCGCCGGTGCGCATCGAGCGCCAGGTGCTCGTCCAACGCCTTGCTCAACCCGTAGCTCCAGCGTGACGCCGTGGTCGGCCCGTACACCAGGTCCATGTCCTCGCGCACCGGCAGCACCGGGCACTTGCCGTACACCTCGCTCGACGAAGCGATCAGCACGCGCGCCTCGCAGCGCACCGCCGCGTCGAGCACCACCGCGGTCTCGTCGATGTTGTTGCGCACCATCGCCGTCGGATCGTCCACCACCAGCATCACGCCCACCGCCGCGGCCAGGTGATAAATCTCCGTGACGCCTTGCAGCAGCGCCGGATCGCGCAGCGCGTCGCTGACGTTCGCCTCGACCAGCATGCAGCGCTCATCGAGCAGGGCCTCGACGTTCGCGCGGTTGCCGGTGGAGAGGTTGTCGACCAGCACGAGTCGCCGGCCCTGGGCTTTCAAGTGCTCGGCAAGGTGCGAGCCGATGAACCCGGCGCCGCCGGTAATCAGTGTTGTGGATGTTGTCGTTGCGATGGGAACACTCTCGTTTGTTTCGGAGTTCGACACGGTTCGGCGAGCATGGTCCCGCCGCCTGCGGCAACGCGAGGCCGTCCGGTGCTCAGGCGCGGGGCGAAGCCGCACGCGGTCGTGAACACGCCACGCTCAGTTCGGGGATTCGGCTTCGCGCGCCCGGCGCTTCGATTCAAGGTCATCCTGCTTCTTGCCCGGTGTGATCACGCGCTGCGGGCCGCGCTTTGCCGCATGGCCGTTGCGGCTCGCCATGCCGTTGCTGTAGCGGTAGAACTCGCGATAGCTCTCGCGGAAGTACCCGCCCGCGCTGGAGCGCGCCGCGTTGAGCACCAGGCCCAGCACCTCTGTGCGCTGGCCGGTGAGTTGGCGGAGCATGCGTTCGATCATGCCGCGCTTGTCCCGTTCGGCGCGCACCACCAGGACGATCGCGTCCACGTGGCGCGCCAGCAGTTGCGTGTCGCTGGTCAGCAGCGCCGGCGGCGCGTCGATCACGATCATGTCATGGCGCGATTCCAGCTCGCCGAGCAGGCTGCGCAAGCCGCTGCCGGCCAGCAGCTCCGGCGCGGCGGCGTGCGCATCACCGATCGGCAGCACGCTCAGTGACATGCCTTCGAGCTTGACCACGGCCTGCTCGATTGTGCTCTTGTGCTGAAGCAGTTCCACGAGGCCGGGATTCGGCGCTACATCATTCAGTTTGTGCTGCGCCGGCCGGCGCAGGTTCGTGTCGATCAACAGCACGTCGCGGCCGTGATAGGCGAGGCTGCATGCGAGGTTGTGCGCGACGCTGGACGTGCCGCTGCCCGGCTGGGCGCCACTGATCAGCAGCGTCCTGTATCCGCGTCGCTCCATCTTGCCGAGCGCGGCCGTGCGCACCTGGCGGAACGCCTCGGCGATGAGCCCGGTCGGCTGGCGGCGCACCGCCCCTTCGATCTCCCCGCTGCCGGACGGGTCGTCCGTGGCTTCGGGCAGCACACCGAGCAGGTTCGCCTCGGCGATGAGCTGCATGTCCGCCGGCGACTTGATCCGCTGATCGAGCGTCTCCCTCAGAAACAGCAGCCCCACGCCCACGCCGATCACCAGCATCGCTACGGCCGGCACGATCACGCCCTTCTTCGGCGAGGTCAGCCGCGGCGTGCTCGGCCGCGTTCGCAGGTCGACCGTCACCGCGCCAGGGTGGCGCGATTGCACGTTCACTTGGTCCAGCCAATTCTGCGCCCGGTCGCGATTGCGCTTGGCCTGGGCGAGCTGCTCCTGCAACGCCTGGTACTCGCTCTCTCGGGCGCGAAGCTGATCGCGCAGATCGCTACGGCGCTGGCTGAGCTCTTCGAGATCGGTGTCGATCTGGTTCAACCGATGCTCGATCTTCGTGACGGTCTCGGCCGTTCGCTCGAGCTGCGCTGCCTGTCGCTCGCGCGCGAGGCGCTCGAATTCCGCCTCGCGCTGCGACTGGGTGGCCTCGATGCGGTCGTCGATTTTCTGGACGCGGCGATGATTCGGGCCGAAGTCGGTTAGCAGCGACTGCTTGTCCCGTCGCATCCGGCGCAGCTCGCGGTCGAGTTCCTGAATCGAGGGGCGCGACTCGATTTCCTGCGCGGCCGCGGCGTCTGGTTCGACGGTGCCTTCGCGCTGCGCGGCCTTCAGTGATTCGAGGTTCTGCCGTGCCTGATACAGCGCCATCTGAAGGTCGTTGCGCTCCTCCGTGCGATCCTGGAACGTCGTCACCGTCTCATCGAGCGCCGCCTGGAGCCGACTCATGTCCGTGCGCTGCTCGAACTCACGGATGCGGCCGCGGAGTTGCTCGATCTGCTGCTCGGCGTCGTTGCGCTCCGTGCGGTACAGCTCGCGCAGGTTGCGGCTCTCACCTTCGCGCTCCGTGCGCACCTTGCTGAGATAAACATCCAGCACCGCTTGCAGAATGCGCGGCGCGTCGTCGGGATTCGGCGTACTCGCGGTGACCGGCAGCACATTGCTGCGTGTCTCCGCCGATGCATGCAGCACACCCCTCTGAAGCGCGTCGACGGCCGCCTGCACGTTCACCGACCGCTCACCGTCGCCCGACGTTCTGCTGAAAGGGCCCAGCCAGCGCGTCTCGCGCACTGCCGGGCGATTCACCGCTTCGCGCAGAACCTCCTCCGACATCAGCAGCGCAATCTCGTTGCGCTTCGCCGCGATCACCAGTTCCATCGGCAGCCCACCGACATCACTGCTCAGCCCCGTTCCCGCCTGCACGTTGCGCGGGTCCACGCGCAGGATCGCCTCCGACGTGTAGCGCGGGCTGTACTGCCGCATCGCGTACCACGTCGCGCCGCCCGCCACCACGCCCAGCACCACCAGCGCCATCAGCAGCCACACATGGCGACGCAGCACGCGCAGCGGATCGATCGGCTTGAACCGGCCACCACCGGGCGGCGTCGCCCCTCCCTGCGGTATTCTCCTGTCTGGCTGCATCCGTGGTTCCTTTCGATGTCTCCGCCCGCGCTTGCGCCTCACGGCCCCGCCGGCGCCGGCTGCTCCAACTGCCGCCGGGCCTCGGCCAGCACGGCATCGTTATTCGACTGCTCGGCCAATTGCGTGGCCAACTCCAATTGGACCTGTGCCCGCTCCCTTTCGCCCAGCGCCCGGTAGACGCTGGCCAGGTGCAGGGCCGTTTCCGGCAGCGGCCGCAGGCTCAGACTCCGCTCCAGCGTCCGCCGCGCTGCCTCCACCTGCCCGGCGCGGTACTGCGCCCAGCCCAGCGTGTCCAGCACCGCCGCGTTCCGGGGCGCCAGGGCCGCCGCCTTCTCCGCCAGCGGCAGAGCCTCGATCGGGGCGTCCAGCTTGTCCACCAGCAGATAGGCCAGGTTGTTCAGTGTACCGGAATGCTCCGGAGTCAGGTCCAGCACGCGCTCGTACGCCGCCCGCGCCGCGGCGGGGTCGCCGTGGGTGTGCAGCGCCGATGCCAGCAGGTAATGGTGGTGCCAGCGCGTGGTTCGGTCGGCCTGCGCCGCGGCGTCAGCCAAACGCTGGAGACGCTGGATCACCCGTTCGCCATGACCGCGCTGCTTGTCGATCGTCGCCGCTGCGATGCCTCGCCACAGGTCGGAGAGGGATGGAGAGTCGCGCTCGATGCGCTGCACGGCCGCGTCGGCGCCGTAGGCCGCGGCGAGCTGCTGCGCCACGGCCATCGCCTGCTGCACGTTGCCGCACGTCTCCAACGCGTGCGCGAACGCGCGGTCCGCCTGTTCGATCCGGTCCGTTATCACCAGCGCCCGGGCGCGCAGTGCCTGGAGCAGCGCCTGTTGATTCGTCTCGCCCGCGTGCTCGCGCAGCAGCGACAGCACTGCCTCGGGTTGATCGGCGGTGAGCTGAAGCTCCGCCAGCTGCGCAAGGTGCGCTGCCGTTGGCTCAAGTTCCACCGTGCGTCGACTGTGCTGCACCGCGGCCTCGAGATCGCCGCGCTGCATCGCCAGCGCCGCGCGCTGCCGCGGCCAGCGCGCGTCCTCGGGGAACAGCGTCGCCGCCTCCTCCAGCACGCGCTCCGCGGCATCCAGCGCATCGCGGCTGCGGTGTAGTTGCACCAGGCGCAGCCGTGCTTCGTGGCGCGCCGGCATCTGCTCCAGCACGGTGCGCAGCGCTGCGATCGCGGCCTCGATCTCGCCGCGCTGAAGATGCACGTCCGCCAGCAGTTCACGCGCCTCGATCAATTCAGCGTTGCGTTCCAGCGCCTGCTGCAAGTCGGCCAAGGCGCCGTCGTGATCGCGCTGCGCCAGGCGCAGCCGCGCGCGTTCGAGGTGAATCGCCGCACTGTCGCCATCCAGCTCGATCACCTCGGTGAGCAGGTTCAGGGCCTTGTCGGTCTCGCCGTGTCGGCCGGCGAGCAGGCCGCGCAGAGCGAGTGCTTCGCCGCTTTCATCGAGCTGGCTCACGACCGGGGCGGCTTCGTCCAGTCGACCGGCGCGCAGCAGCGCTTCGGCGTAGCGAAGCGCGACGGTTTGGTCGGACGGGTTCGCCTCGTAGAGCGGTTCGAGCAGCGTGGCGGCCTGGGCATACATGCCGCGGTTGAGCAGCAGCGCGGCCAACTCGCGCGTGACGGGACGCTGATCAACGTCCTCGCGCTGTATGGCCTGGCGGTACGCCTGCATCGCGCCGCGGCCGTCGCCGAGGCTGAGCCGATAGCGCGCCAGCAGCAGGTGCGCCTCGGCGGGCGCCTCTTCGCCGAGCTGTTCCAGGTGGTCGATCACCACTCGTTCGCCCACTTCGGGCGCGCCGCGCAGGCGGTGCACCACCGCGAGTGTGCCGACGTTGGCAGTGGTGCGGCCGTGCTCGTCAATGAGCCGCTCGACGGTTCGCAGCGCCTGGTCGTGCCGGCCTTCGCGCGCCAGTTGGACCGCCAGCGCGCGGCGGTTGGCCTGGTCGTCGGGATTGGTGCGCGCCACCTGCTGGCGCAGCGCCAGGGCGCGCTGCGGGTCGCCGTGGTCCTGCTCATAGGTGAGGTACCGGTTGATCAGCGCGCGATCAGTTGGCGCATGTTGCACGGCCTGGCGGAGCTGCTCCAGCGCGCCGGCATGGTCGCCGCGCCGCGCCAGCACGCGCGCCAGGCCGCGGCGCGCGTCGACATTGTCCGGCTGCTGCTCGATTGCGCGGCGGTAGGCGTCGATTGCGACGCTGCGATCGTCCAGCTCGGCCAGCACGTCGCCGAAGCGGCGCCACCCTTCCGCATAGACCGGCCGCGCCGAGAGGGCGCGCCGATAGTGCGCGCTGGCCTCGGCAAGATCGCCGCGCGCGTGCGCCAGCCGCGCCTGAAAGAACGCACCCTGGGCCAGGTCGAGGTTGCGCTGCGCAGCCACGTCCGCGAGGCGCGCGGCGCGCTGCCACTGCCGATCGTGCAGCGCCAGCTCGAAGCGCATCTCGACGACGCGCTCGTGGTCAGGCGCGATCGCCGCGGCTTCGTCGATGGCGTCGCGCAGGCGCTGCACGTCGTCGCCGCGCAGGGCGATGCGCGCCCGCAGCAGGGCGCGCTGGAGCGGGTCGTCCTGCTGCTCCATGAGGCGCTCAACAAGCTCGTTCGCGGTGGCTTCCTGGCCGTGTTCGAGGCGATAGGCGAGCAGCTCGAGCGAGGATTCATTGGCACCGTCGTCACGAGCATGCTGGAGCAGGTCGCGCCGGCGCACCTGTTGGGGGGCGATCTCGACCATGAGTTGAAGGGCGCGCAGGTCGCCGGCGTCGCGCTGGAGCCGATCGTCGAGCAGCGCCAGGGCGCGGTCGCGCTGGCCGGCGGCAACGCAGGCGCGCACCAGCACTGCCAGCGCGTCGCGCTGAGTCTCGGGTGGCAGGTCGTGGTAGATCGCGGTGGCGTCATCGATCTCGCCGCGGCGGGCGTGCAGGTGCAGCTTTAGTTGGCGCACGCCGGCGTCGTCGGGATGGCGGCGCAGGAGGCGGTCGATGTGCGCGGCGGCGGGGCCGAGCTGGCCGCGCTGAAGCTGCATGGCCGCGAGGCGGAGGCGGACGTTGTCGTCGTCGGGGTCGCGTTCGAGCAGTTGGCGCAGGCGGTTGGCGGCGGTGCCCCAGTTGTCCAGCCGGCGGTGCGCCTCGGCGGACAGCAGCAGCGCATGGCGCGGCGGCGGATCGAACCGGTCAATCGCCTCGTCCAGCGCCAAGGCGGCGCGGCCGACCTCGCCGCGCAGCAGCGCCAGCTTGCCGCGCAGCATCGGCAGGGCGGGCGGGTTGGTGTCGGTCTGCTCGATGGCCTGGATCAAGGTTTCGGCGCGGCGCAGCGCCTGTTCGCGCGCATCGGTGTCGCCGGCCTCGTCGGCGCGCGCCAGCCAGAGGTCGGCGAGCTGGGTGGTGGCGCTCAGCCGGGCGCGGCGGTGGCGGGTGTAGTCGAGTGGTGGCGTGCTGTGACCGCGCTGGCGCGCGGCTTCGAGTTGCTCGATGGCGGCGTCGCGCTCGCCGGCGACAGTGAGCAGGCGGCCGAAGTGGGTGCGCAGCGTGGCGTCGTCGGGCCGGGCATCGACCGCGGCGGCGAGCAATTCGCGCGCTTCGTCCATGCCGGCGGCATTGCGGAGCACCTCGGCGAGCATGAGCACATCGCGCACGGGGCGCGGATCGTCGTGCAGCTGTGCAGCCACGTCGCGCGCCAGATCGCGCGCCGCGTCGGTCGCTGCGATGCGTGGATGCGTGAGAATGCGCAGGTGTTTCAAGCGGCGGTCGCGATCTTCGGGATCGGCCTCAAGCATCTCACGCGAGAGGGCGAGCGCCTGCTCGTCGTGGTCAGCGGGGTCGCGGCCGGCGCGTTCGAGGCGCTGCGCTTCGAGCAGGTGCCAGCGCGCCAGGTGGTGAAGCACCTCGGCGTCGTCGGGCCGGTCGGCACGGACGGTTTCCAGATCGTTGCGCGCCTGCCGGCGGTCTTCGTCGCTCGCGTCGGCGGTGAGGCGATGGACCTGCGTGATGCCGCGGAACTTGCGGGCGACGATGTTGTCGGGAGCAGAAGCGAGGCGGCTGTCGGCCAGCTCGTGCAGACGGTCATAGGCGCGAGGCGAGCCGATCTCGCGGGCAATGCGCAGTTCGAAGTGATAGAAGCGTTCGAGGCGACCATGATCGTCGAGGCGCAGCTCGGTGGCGCGGCGCATCCATTCGCGGAGCTGGGCGAGATGGCGCTCGGCCTGGAGCGGATCGTCGATGGGCGCGGCGGCGAGGGCGGCGACGTACTTGTCGATCAATTCCAGGTCGGTGCGCGCCGACGGATTGCGCAGCGCCCGGCCGTAGTAGCCCAGGGCGCGCGCCGGC
>JBMCXL010000026.1:0-15892 GCA_048621015.1 Phycisphaeraceae bacterium | reverse complement strand
CAGCAGCCCGTCGTCGTAGATCGAGTAGAACACGTCGCCTTCGCCGTCGGAAGCGAAGCCGACCAGGTTGTGGTCGATCGCGCTGGGCGCGGTCAGAGGCTCGACCTCGGTCGCGGGCACCTCGACGTCGAACTCGTCGTCCTGCTCGTCGTTGGGGAACAGCCGATCGCGGTGGATGATCCAGTGCGCATCGAGGTGGATGCGCTGGACTTCGCGGATCGGATCGCCGTTCTCATCCTCGCCCACCTCGACCACGAGGATCAGCTCCTCGGCGCCGTTGGCGTCCATGCCGACGATGTCGCCCATCGGCGTGGTGACCACCACTTCGTCGTCGTCCTCGCCCTCCAGCGTGACGTTGCCCAGCAGCTCGCGCAGCGTGACCGTCACGTCGTTGGGGAAGGCCACTTCGTGGAACTCGCCCGTTGCCACGTCGAAGCGGCCGTGGGTCTGCTCGAGGTTGATGATCGAGGCGCCTTCGTTGCTGCCGGCGCGCGTGTCGGTGAACGGCACCGCCTCGCCGCGGAAGTGCACGATCGCGTGCAGGTCGCCCTGGCCGCCGTCATCGATGAACGCGATCTGCGTCACGTCGTTGACGATCGGAATCTGCTGGCTCGGCCCGCTCCACGGGTTCTCGCGCGTCAGGTAGTTGACGAACGTGCCCTGCACCTCCTCGGCCAGGTCGTCGCCGTTCAGATCCTGCAGCGCGTCCGTCGCCGGGTCGATGCGGTAGATCGTGTTGCTGTTGGAGCGCAACTGGATGTTGTCGCCCGTGCCGGGGTTGTGCAGGCTGTAGAACAACCCGTGCGGATCGCTGGCCAGGCCAACCACGTCGTCGAGGTTGTCGTCCGGGTCGCCGCCGTCGGCGGTGGTGAAGCGCGCCTCGTCCGGGGCGTCGGCGCTGAGCACCAGCATGCGCCGCGCGCTGCCGTCGTCGAAGACCGCGACCAGCTCGCCCTCGCTGTTGGCGGCCATCGCCTCGAGCGTGACCTGCACCGGCGGGTCGTCGTTGCGCGGATCGCTGGCGAGGATCTCGCCGAGCGCTTCCAACTCGCCCGTGGGCTCGCCCTGGCTGTCGGTCTGGACGCGGTAGAGTTGCTCGCCGCCCGACTCGGGCACGGTCAGGTACAGCTCGCCGTCGGCGAAGGCCATCGTCGAGACGGCCTGCTCCAGCGCGGCGCCGCCGTCGGTCAGGTCGACCGGGTTGATGGCGATGCCGTTGCCGATGTTGACCTCGAAAAGCTGCCGCGGCGCATTGGCGGCGCCGCTGACCGAGCCGACGATGTACACCTTGCCGGTGTCCATGTCGGTGGTGATGGTCTCGACGTTGCCGAGGGGCTGGTTGCTGGCGGTGCGCAGCTCGCCGAGCTCGATCACGTCGTGCAGCAGGCCGCCGCGGTTGGGCGCGAGGCGCTCCAGCTCCAGCAGTTCGAACCCGCCGCCGCTGACGTTGTCGATGGCGAAGATGCGCTCGTTGTCGGTCACCGTCAGGGCGAACAGGTCGTCGTAGTCGGTGCCGGGCGCGTCGAGCTGGTCGGTCTGGCCGACGTTGACCACCGGCAGCGGCGCTTCGATGTTGCGGCCGACCAGCAGGAGGTTGCCGTCGGCGTCGGACTCGATGTCGAAGATGCCGTCGATCGCGGCGCCGAACCCGTCGGTGATCTCGCCGAGGAAGGTCAGGCCCGTGCCGGCGGTGCGGCCGGGCTCGCCGTCGACGGCGCCGTCGATGCGATACAGGCCGATGCCCGAGCCGTCGTCCATCGGTGCGATGGCGAAGACGTCGCCGCCCTCGCCGTCGGGGGTGACGGTCAGCTCGATGAACGGCCGGTTGGGGCCGAGGTCGCCGTTGACGAACGCCAGGGGGCTGAAGTTGTTGCCGGTGGTCCAGAGCTGGTCGGCGCGCACCAGTTCGCCGTCGACCTCCACGCCGACGTCGGCGACGCTGTAGAGGTTGCCCGCCTCGTCCAGGCCGTAGCCGCGCAGGCTCGCGGGCACGCTGCCGGGGGTGGTCTGCTGGACCGAATCGGCCGGGTCGAGCGTGCCGTCGTCGTCGCTATCGACGATGCGCACCAGCCGGCGACGGTTCTCCACGCCGGGGTCCGGTTCGTCGGCGTCGGGGTCGTCCTGGAGCGAGTCGTCGACCGCGACCAGGTGGCCGGTCGCGGGATCGAAGGCCATCGCCTTGATGCGCGTGTCCTGGGGCGTGCCGTCGGCGTCCTCGACCTGCACAAAGCCGATGGGATCGACCGTGCCGTCGAGCGCGCCGCCGCCGTCGACGCCGAACTGGACCAGTTGATCCTGCGCGCCGTTGCGAACGACCGCGTGCAACGTCGAGCGGTCGAGCCGATCGCTCATCGCCAGCGCCATCACGTCACCGCCGAGGGCGACGGCCGCCTCGCTTTCGATCTCGTAGTCGGTGGGCGTGCCGTCGTCGCTGCGGTTGATCACCGCCTGGAACAGCGTGCGCTGGCCGCCGACCGTGCCGACGAAGTAGAACCGGCCGGTGACGTCGGACTCCATCGCGAACACGTCGGTGATCGGGTTGCCGCCGCTGTCTTCCAGGTCGCCGAGGTTGATCGTCGCCAGGTCGCTCAGCGCGCCGCTGCTGTCGCGCTGGGCGACGCGCAGCTCCAGGTCGCCGCCGTCGTTGGTCGTGAGGAACACCAGCTCCGAGGACTCGACCACGTTGTCGGTCGAGTTGTCGATCAGCACCAGCCCGGTCGCGGTGTCGTTGATGCGCGCCTCGACGTCGCCGCCGGTGGCGTTGTTGATCTCGTTGAGCGCCTGGCCGAGCGTCTCGGCCTCGGACAGGTCGACGGTGAAGACGGTGCCGTCCTGCTGCACGAATCGCAGGTCGGTGCCCACCACCGGCGTGATGCCCAGCTCCGCCAGCGTCGTGTCGGTGCTGAGCGGCTCGGCCTCGGTGGTGATCGCGGCGCCCTCGATGCGCCCGTCCTTGGTGCCGTCGTCGGTGTCCGCGGCGAGGATGCCCAGCGCCGTCGCGGCGTTGGCGCCGGAAGGCTCTTCCACCGAGAACGGCCGGGAGACCACCGCCAGACCCTGCACGTCGAAGTCCGCCAGCAGGTCGTTGCCGACCGACTCGACCGGGATGTGGTCGAAGGCGTTGAACAGCAGCGCACCGTTCATCTGCGGGCGGTTGAAGATCGAGTAGAACTGGTTGAGCTGATCAGAGCTCAGGCCCGTGATGTAGTCCGAGACGTCGCCGGGGTCGGTCAGCACCGCCGAGTCGGCCGGGCCGGCGGAGGTGGTCGCGGGGATCTGGAGCAGCCGATCCTCGCCATCTTCGCCGCCGACGCGCACGACGCCATAGAACTGCTGCGCGTCGGCGTCCCACGCCAGGCCGTTGACATCGCCGTCGCGGCTGAAGGCCAGGCTCAGGTGCTGGGCGCGCACCTCGTCGGACACCTCGTCACCGTCCAGATCCTCGGCCGCCGGGGTGATCTGGAACAGCTCCTGCGCCCGGCCCGGGCGCGAGCCGACGACGAACAGCTCGCCCTCCTCGTTGAACGTCATCGAGCGCACGCCGCTGATCGGGTTGCCGTCCACATCCGTCAGCACGCCGATGCGCGTCGCGTCGGTGGCGGCGCCGGTCTCGGCATCGCGCTCGATCTGGTAGAGGTCGAGGCTGCCGTCCTCCGCCTCGTTGACCGCGTAGGTCAGGTCGGCCGCGTCGTCGATCTCGCGCACGGCCAGGGCGACGAAGTTGTAGTTGTCGCCCAGGTCGCCGTTGACCGACTGCACCGGCGCGTTGTCGTCGCCGTCATTGACGAACAGGCCGTTGTAGAGCAGATCGTCCTTGAACAGCGAGTAGAAGCTGCCGTCCTCGTCGGAGGAGAAGCCGATCAGGTCCGCGGCGAAGCGGGTGGTGTCGGTGATCTCCTCGGCGTCGGTCTGCTGATCGCGCACCGGGCCGACGCGCTGCACGTCGCCGGCCTCGTACTCGACGCCGTTCTCGGTGCGCGCCTCGCGGAAGATCTTGTAGAGCTGGCCTTCCGAAAGCGCATAGGCGATGTCCGGGTCGTCCGGGTCGACCGAGAAGGCATCGATGCCGAAGACCTCGTCGAAGTCGCCGGAAAGTTCCTGCTCGACGTCGCCGCCGAGGGTGGCCTGGCTGAGGATGGCGTTGACGAAGCCCTCGGCGTCGCCGTTGGAGCCGGGGTCGGGCTCGCCGTCGCCGTCGCTGTCGAACGAGAGATCCTCGTCGTTGGCGTCCATGCGCACGAGCTGGATCAGCGGCAGCGTTTCGCCCTCGACATCGACGGTGCCGAAGTTGAACCCGAACATCTCGCCCTCGTCGGTCTCGCCGGCCAGGGCTTCGATGTTGATCGCCTCGTTGGGCCCGTCGGTGAGCGTGAACGTGCCCAGGCCGAACGGCGAGAGGTCGAGCACCGGCGTCTCGCCGATGACGTTGACCCCCTCTTCCCCGCCGAGGCCGCCGCCGATGTTGATGCCTTCACGCGAGGGGTCGAAGCTGGAGATGATTCGGCCGGGCAGGTCGCCCAGCCGCAGCGTGCCGTCCTCGTCCGCCTCGCCGCCGATCAACTCGACGATCAACCCGTCGCCTTCGAGGGCGACGCGGATGGTGTTCTCTTCGGCGTCCTGATACTCGAAGATCTCGCCGCCGAAGAGCGTGGTCAGCAGGACGCGCGGCTCCAGCGTTTCCAGCTCGAGCGGCTGGGGCACCGCCGCCGCCGCTTCCGCCCGCTGCCGTCGCTGCTCTTGTCTTTGATGCCGCCACTGCTGGAGCCGGCGCAACCACCGCTTTCGTCGTCTGGACAAAGCAAACTCCTCCTTAGTCTGGCGCGCGATGCGGGCGAGCCCACATCTTCAACCGCGCTCGGGCAACGACTACCGAGCCGCGACGATCAGCGGCATCCGGCTCCGCCGGCGCAGTATCGCCGGCCACGATCGCCACTGCCCCCGGCAGCGGCAATTCCCACCAACCCCCGTATCGCACAAGCCGGCGCTGAGCGAAGCAAAGGTCCGAACCGCCCACGCGCTGCCGCGCCGGCCATCCCCACCTTCACCGCGCTCACCACCGGCTTCACCAACCCGGCCCATCCCCCGCGCGCCACACGCCGCATCCCACTAAGCCGCGCCAACAAAAAAAACGCGCCAGAATGCACATGAGGTTGGGTTTCCCACGAATCCTGCCGATATGACTCCAGAAACCGCCCCACACCCCGCGTCCACGACGCGCGGCCGAAGCAGACCACACTGGATTCCGCAGGTAACTGATTCAAATACAGCGCCTTACGGGATACGACGGACGATTTAACCGGACACCACTGCCTCGCCTCCCCCTACCCGGAGATGCTCGGCAACCCGCAAATCGCAGCCGGAATTCCCCTGCGCGCCGCGCCCCGTTTCTCCCTCGTGACAAACGGGCCCATCGGCCTTGCGCAAAGCAGGTCGGAAGCTATCACCGCCCCCGATAACTGTCAAGGGTGAATCACCACCGCACCGGCCCTCCCCTCAGTTGTTTATCCACGGCCACGTCCCCCCCTTAAACCACCAGCGCCACCAAGTCCAGGCAGAGCGCCTCCGCGAGCGCCGCCCAGGATTTCCGCGCGGGGTCTGGGGTCTGGAACTCGTTTCCAACCCAGACCCCAGACCCTAGACCCCAGCCCCCACCCCCTCTACATCCCCTCCGCCGCGCCGATCAGCTCCACCGTGAAACCCACCGGCAGCCGGGCGTCCGGGTTCGGAATCTCGAACACGCAGCGGAACGACTCGCTCGCCGGGTCCAGCACCGGCGAGACCGTGATCAGCTCGCCCACCAGCGTCTCGTTCACCGGCGAGCCCGCGCGCAGGCGATAACGCCCGCCCTCGCGAAGCTCGCCATACACGCCCACCGGCATGTGCACCACCGCGTGCAGCGGGTCCAGCGCGATCAGGTGCAGAATCTCCTGGTCGCCGCTGAGCAGCGCGCCCGGCTCGGCCTGAATGCGATGCACCACGCCCGCGAACGGCGCCTTGATCGTGTAACGCTCCAGCCTCGTCCGCTGAAGCTCGTATTGCAGCCGCGCCTGCTCTATGCGCTCCTCGGCCAGCTCGTAATCCGCCTCGGCCTGACGCTTCTGGAGCCGGGCGCGGCGCACCTCCCACTCGCCCGCCACATCCTTCTCCGCCAGGTTCTCGACCTGCTCCAGCGAAAAAACCGCCTCCTCCACCATCAGCCGCGCCTTGCGCAGCCGGGCTTCGCTCTCGGCCTCGAACCGCGCCGCCTCGACCGCCATCGCCTGCTGCCGGCGGTCCAGCTCGACCAGGGGCTCGCCCTGCTCGACCGCGTCGCCCTCGGCCACGTGCAGCTCATCCAGCAGCTCGTTCAGCGGCGAGCGCAGCGTCACCTGCTGGCTCGGCCGCACCAAGCCCTGCACCGGCGACGCCAGCGACAGCGCCGGCGGCGAATCGACTTCCGCGGATTCCGCGGCCGGCTGCGCCGACAGCGTGGCCTGCCCCACCACAACGGCCAGCAGGCCCGCCCCCATGAAGCTCAAGCAGATCGTTGACAAACGCATCGGGTGGGCACCTAATAGGTAGGTTTGTTCCGTACCTCCGTTTAAGCCGTTTCAGGACGCGCACTCTCTCATGAATCCGACGACCGAGCAAGCCGGCCAGAGCGCCCCGGCGGTCTCGTCGCTGCCCCAGCACCTCCAGGAGCTGGCCAGCAGCGAGGACCTGCCGTCGCGCGTGATCGAGCAGGCGCTGTCGCAGCTCGTGGAGCAGACCGACAGCCTCGGTGCGCTGCTGTGGATGAGCGCCGACTCGGCCGGCGAACAGCTCAAGCCGGTCGGCCGCGTCGGCGAAGCGGGCGCGCCGCTGCTCGATCCCCACGGCGCGCCGCGCGGCGCGATGATGCCCGCGCTGCGCCAGGCGTGGTCGCTGCGCAAGATCACCGCCATCGGCCCGGGCCAGTCCACCTTCGAGGACACGCCGCTGCACCGCACGACGCAGTTCCTCCTGCCCATCAGTGGCGCCGAGCGCGTCATCGGCCTGCTGCACCTGATCGGGCCGGCGGAGGTCGACCCCAAGCAGTACCGCGCCCTGCTCGAGCCGGCGCAGCAGGTCGGCCAGGCGCTGGGCCTCTACCTGTCGCGCCGCCAGGAGAAGGTGCAGCAACAGGACCAGACCAGTCAGCGCGAATTGCTCAAGCTCATGCGGCAGATGGTGCGCGCCGAGGCGCCGCGCGCGATGCTGAGCGAGCTGGCCAACTTCGCGCGCTCCGTGCTCGATGCCCAGCAGGCCGCGGCCGTGGCATGGGTGGGCACGCGCACGGAGGTGCTGTTCTCCGAGGCGGTGGAGATCAACCGCCGCGCGGTGCGCGTGCGCAACGCGCAGTCGCTGGCCGAGGCGGCGCGGCAGCGCAAGGTGCCGCTGACCTACACGCGCGACCAGCCGCTGCACGGCGAGGACGAACAGCTCGCGCCGCTGCTGCACCAGTTCTTCGAGATGAGCGAAGCGGCGGCGGTGGTGCTGCTGCCACTGACCGACGGCGAGCGCGTGCCGGGCGCGCTGATCGTGGAGTACCTGCACCCGGGCGACGCCAGCGAGCGCTCGCCGACGCAGCAGATGCTCGCCGAGGACGCCGGCCCGGTGCTGGCGCGCGGCATCGATGAGCATCGTCGACCGCTGCGGCGCACCAGCCGCGTGCTGCTGAAACTGCGCGAGCAACCGTTGCGGGCGCTGGCGACGGTGACGATGACGCTCGCGTTGCTCGCGGCGCTGGTTGCGGGACTGTTTTTCGTGCCGGTGCCGCTGGACGTGCGCGTGGACGCGACGCTGGAGCCGCGGCAGGCGGCGACGGTGACGGCGCCGTACGAAGGGCGCATCGCGGAAGTGTTGGCCGCGCCCGGCCAGCACGTGCAGGCGGGCGACGTGTTGATGCGCTTCGAGTCGCGCGACTGGGAGTTGGAGCTTGCCAGCATCGAGGCGCAGTTGCGCCAGCAGCGCGTGGCGATGAACGCGGCGCTGCGCGAAAGCGACATGGCGCGCTTCGAATCGGCGCAGCTCGAGGTGCAGCGCCTCACGCTGCAGCGCCAGCGCGTGCAGCGCCGGCTCGACGACGCGACGGTGCACGCCGACATCGCGGGCGTGGTACTCAGCGAGCGGCTGGATCGGTTGCAGGGGCGCAACGTCGCCGCGGGCGATGAGCTGTTCGAGTTGGGCAATCTCGATGAATTCGACCTGGTGCTTCAGGTTCCCGAGCGCGACCTGCCGCTGGTGGAGCGCGCGATGCGCGAATCGGGCGAGGTGCCGCTGACGTTCCTGAGCCGCGCGTTTCCGGAGATGCTGCAGCGCGCGGCGGTGACCGAGCGGGCGCGGCTGCTGCCGACCAGTGTCGCCGACGAGCGCCAGGACGAGCCGATGTATCGCATGATCGTGCCGTTGGAACTGCCCGAGGGCCACGCGCAGCTCGCGCTGGCGAACCCGTCGGGGCGCGCGAAGCTGGCGGTGGGCGAGTCGTCGGTGGCGTACCGCTACTTCCGGCGCGCGTGGCATTACCTGCGCATGCAGTTCCTGTTTTGAGATGCACGAATGTCGAATGACCGGACACCTCAGCGCTCTCAACCCCCCTCCCTTGAGGGAGGGGTTAGGGGAGGGTGAGGGCCGGAAGTTCAAGAGCGCCTGACAAAACCTGCGCTGCCGGTGTTCAGGCGCTCACCCTCCCCCTGCCCCTCCCTCAAGGGAGGGGGGTTAAGATTGGCAGCTTGGTCATTTGTCATTGGGCATTGGAACATTCACTCGACATTCGTGCATTTGACATTCGACATTCCTCCCCATGAACGCCCCTGAGCAACCCCAACAACCCCAGCAGCAACAGGCCGCCCCGCTCCCCGCGGTGCGGCAGGACCTGCAGGTGAGCCCGCAGCTTTACCTGGGACAGACGGTCTATGTCGTCAAGGACCCGGTGAGCCTGAGCTACTTTCGGCTGCAACCGACCGAGCATTACATCTTCACGCAACTGGACGGCCGGGTGACGATCCAGGAGCTGGCCGAGCGCGTGGCGCGCGTCTTTCCCGACGAGCCGGAGAGCCCCGAGCGCATCGGCCAGTTCGTCAACAAGCTCAAGGCCGCGGGCCTGCTCTACGGGCGCGACACCGATCACGGCCAGATGCTGCGCCAGATCGAGGCGCGCCGGCGCAAGCAGCGGCGCAAGGCGAAGATCATCGGCTTCCTGTTCTACAAGGTGCCGGTGCTCGACCCCGATCGGCTGCTGAACTGGCTGTATCGCTACACGAGCCCGCTGATGAACCGCGCCACCTGCTGGGTGGCGGGGCTGTTCATGGCGGTGACCGCCGTCGCCGTACTGTTGCACTTCGGCGAGATGACCACGGCGCCGGCGTACGCCATCCTCGGGCCGACCAACCTGGCGCTGATGACCGCCACGTTCCTGGGCGTGAAAGTCATTCACGAGTTCGGCCACGGGCTGGCGGCCAAGCATCGCGGGCTGGAAGTGCACGAGATGGGCGTGCTGTTCATGGTCTTCCTGCCGCTGCTTTACGTGGACGTGACCGATGCGTGGATGGTCGAGCGGCGGCGCGATCGCTTGTGGATCACCGCGGGCGGGGTGTATCTCGAACTGCTGTTCGCCGCCATCGCCGGCTGGGTGTGGATGTTCAGCGATCCGGGCCTGACCAACCAGATCGCGCTGAACATCATGCTCGCCGCGAGCGTGACGACCGTGCTGTTCAATGCCAACCCCTTGTTGCGCTACGACGGCTACTACTTTCTGATGGACTGGCTGGAGACGCCGAACCTGCGCCAGAAGGCGCAGAACTACGTCGGCTATCTCTGCAAGCGCTACATCCTCGGCATGCCCGGCCAGCGCCCGAGCCCGGAAGCGGCGCGTCGGCCGATCTTCATGCCGATCTTCGCGATCGCGGCGAGCATCTATCGCTACTTCATCGTGCTGGCGATCACGGGCCTGATCTGGTTCACGCTCGAACCGCTGGGCCTGGAGCCGATCGCCGTGCTGCTGGCCGGCGCGGCGGTGGCGACGATGGTCGTGCGCCCGGTGGTCAAGACCTTGACGTTCGTCTGGCAGGTGCAGGCGCGCACGTGGCGGCGCGCGGCGGTGAGCGTGGCGGTGATCGCGCTGGCCGGCGCGGTGACCGCGGCGATCCTGGCGATCCCGACCGAGCGCCACATCGAAAGCCCCGGCGTGGTGATGAGCGAGCAGCGGCGCACGCTCTACGCGCCGGCGACCGCGAGGGTCGCGGAAGTGTTCGCGCGCTCCGGCCAGCGGATCGAAGCGGGCGAGCCGATCCTTCAGCTCGACGACGCGCATGTGCGCGACAACCTCGCCGCGCAGCGCATCGACCTGCAGCGCCTGCAACTGCAACACAAGCTGGCGATGCGCGAAGGCAAGCACGACCGCGCCGCCGCCGTCGCCGAGCAGCGGCGCGAGCTGGAGCGGCGCATCGCGCACCTCGAGACGCGCCTCGAAGAACTGACCATCCGCGCCCCGGTCACCGGCCGGCTGCATCCGCGCTACCGCCTGGAGCGGTTGCGCGGGGCGCGCCTCGAGCGCGGCGAGGAGCTTGGACAGGTGATCGGCGACGCCAGGCCCACGTTCGTGCTGGTGATGCCCCAGAGCGAGATGGGCGCGCTGCGACCGGGCATGCCGGTGCGCGTGCGTCTCTGGTCCGATCCGACCGAAGCGCTGGAGGGCGAGTTGGCGCGCGTGGGCGGTCAGTTGATCCGCCACCTGCCGCACCCGGCGCTGGCGGCGGGGGCGGGCGGCGAGGTCGACGTCGTGCCGGACCGCCGATACACTTGGGCCCCCGCCGAGCCGTCCGTGACGGCGCGCGTGACGCTCAGCCGGGCCGCGTCCCTGGACACGGCCCTGGGTGAGCACGCCCGGGTGGCACTGCACGACGGCATGACCGGACGAGGCCGGGTGTTGCTCCAGCAGCGCGCCCGCCTCGGCCAGCAGCTCTGGCAATGGACGCGCCAGGGCCTGAGCCTCGACTGGTGGCTGTGAAGAAAGTGGCCCAGTGGCCGCGTGGTCCAGTGGCCGAGGGCAGCAAAGGCACGTGCAGCCGCGACATGAAATCCCGGTCACTTGGCCACTCGGTCACTTGGCCACTTCACGAACCCCCGCACGCAGGAAGTAACCCATGAGCGAGCAGCAAGGCGACGCGATCGAGCAGCAGACCGTGACTCCCGAGCAGGGCCAGCAGCAGACCCAGCTCCAGATCGACGAGTCGCAGGTGACAACTTACTACTCCTCCACCGCCCGCGTCTGGGGATCGGCGGAGGAGCTTCTGGTCGACCTGGCGCAGGGCCTGCGCCAGAGCCCGAACCAGCCGAACGTGCAGGTGCTGCGCCCCGATGCGCGGATCATCATGAGCCCCGCCGCGGCCAAGCGCCTCGCGATCGCGCTGTCCCAGGCCGTGCAGCGCTACGAGAGCACCTACGGCACGATCGAGACCGACCCGCGCAAGCGCGCCAAGCAGTCCGGCCAGGGCGGCAAGCAGGGCAAGCAGTAACCCCAAGCCCGGGCAGAGCGACCGCAGGGAGCGCCGCCCGCGGTTTTTGGTGCGCGGTTGGTCAGTGAGCGCCACACAGGACCGCAGATCAACGCAGAGGCGCCGCAGATGGACGCAGATGTTGTTTTTGTTTTCTCTATCTGATCTGCATCCGCGTTGATCTGCGTCGGATCTGCGTTTATCTGCGGTCCATGCGGTGCGCCACAACGCCAGCTTGCCCACCGGAATCCACGCGCCCCTCTTCCTCACACGCCATGGTCTTGTATCATGCGCCACATGAGCCGTTGGGCGCCTCGAACACCGCACGTCGCTTTGGCACTGGCCCTGTTCGTGTGGACCGGACCGTGCTTTGCCCAGTCGGCGCCGGGCGACCGGGTCCGCGCCACGCTCCAGGCGCTGGCCAGCCCGGACTACGCGGTGCGCGAGCGCACCACCTGGCGGCTGCTGCGTGACGATGACCTGTCCGCGCGGCACATCGCCGACCTCTACGCCGCCGCCGAGACGCCCGAGCAGCGCCATCGCCTGCTGGATGTCGCCCGCCACCATGCCGTGCGGCGCATGCGCGACCGCGCCTTCGACGCGCCCGGCGACCGCGGCGCCATCGGCATGACCCATCATCGCGAAGCCCTGCCCCCCGGCAGCGTGCCCGGCCTCGACCTGCCCGCCATCGAGGTCATCCAGCCGATGCCCGGCTTCCCCGCCTACACCTACCTCCGCCCCGGCGACCTGATCGTCGGACTCGACGGCGAAAACCTGCCGGTCGAGGACACCATGGGCCACTTCAAGCGCGTCCTCCAGAGCCACCGCCCCGGCCAGCGCGTCCAGCTCACCATCCACCGCGCCGGCGAGCTCCACGAGCACGCCCTCCGCCTCGCCTCCTACGAAGCGCTCAACCTCGTCTACAACGCCGGCGCCGCCCGGATGCCGCTGCGCTCGCCCTTCCGCGAGCAGTGGCTCCAGACCCGCGCCGACCTGCTCGCCGAGGGCCCCACGCCCACCCCCCTGCGCGTCACCCCCCTCTCCCGCGACTGACCCCGGAAAGCCCGCGGTCTCCCGACCGTCGACAACCCGCACAACCCCTCTCACCCTCACCACCCGCACCCCCGCGCCATCAACCACCACTTCCCGGACCGGCGCGATTGCGTCCGGCCCGCTTATATCGTGCCGTTGTCATAAGCGACGCAACTTCCACCACCGGACACCCCCCATGCGCACCACCCTCACCACCGCCGCCCAGCTCACCGCATGGACCTTCGTCGCCCTCGCCCTGATCTACGCGGCCGTCGGCCCCACCGGCGCGCTCTACGACAACCCCTTGGCCTGTGTCGGCCTCGGTCTCATCGGCCTGGGCCTGACCCTCGAAGCGCGCCGCCGCAGCCCCGCGCTGCTCCCGGTCCGCGCCGGCCGCCGCCGCCCGCGCGACTGACCGCGCCGCCCTTCGCTGCGCTCAGGACGGGCGTGAATCGGCGCACAAGCGCCCCCACCGCATCACCGCTATACTCGCCCCGATTCATCGATTCCCGGGACGAGTCCTCTCATGTTCGACCGATCGCTGCTGCCGCCCGCCGAATCCGAGTTCGTCGTCGTCGCTGACACCCATTACATGCTCGACACCACGGGCAAGGCCGTGGAGTTCGAGTCGCGCCGCAAGCAGAGCGCCCGCGCCGAGACTGCGCTGCGCCAGATCGCGGCGCTGGCGCCGCCGTTCGTCATCCACCTCGGCGACATCGCGCAGGAATACCCCGAGACCGCGCGCTACATGCAGGCGCTCAACGAGGCCAAGGCCCAGCTCGATGCGCACTGCCCGGTGCGCCATCACGTGGTCGGCAACCAGGACATCGGCGACAAGCCCGACCCCACCACGCCGGGCTTTCCCGTCACCGAGGCGGCGCTGAACACGTGGGAGTCGCACTTCGGCCCGACGTGGTTCAGCTTCGATCACGACGGCATTCACTTTGTCGTCCTCAACTCGCAGATCCTCAACACCGCGCTGCCGCAGGCGCAAGAGCAGCGCGACTGGCTCGAGCGCGACCTCGCCGAGGCGCACGGCAAGCGCATCTGCCTGTTCCTGCATCTGCCGCTGTTTCTGTTCGCGCCCGACGAGCCGCACCTCGGCCACTACGACAACGTCGGCCAGGACGACCGCGCGTGGCTGATTGAGCTGATCCAGCGCCATCGCGTGCAGTGGATGATGAGCGGCCACGTGCATTTCCCCTTCTACCAGCGCATCGGTGAAGCGCGCTATCTCATCTCGCAGGCGCCGAGCTTCACGCGCCCCGGCTTCTCGCACCTGTTCAGCAGCCCACCGCCCGCCGACCAGGGCCGGGATCAATCACAAGTGCTCGGCTTCTATCTCATGCGCGTCATGCCCGACCGCTTCGATGCGCACCTCGTGCGCACCGGCGGCGACACGGAACTGCCCGAACCGCTCCAGCGCGGCTGGCAGCGCGTGCTCACGCGCACACCCAAGGCGCTGCCCGACGGCCGGCTGGGGGTGACCTTGCGCCATCCGTTAAGCTGGACGACGCAGGTGCCCACCGCCTGGCCCTCGGCGATCCGCCAGCCGGTGCGCAACGACCTGCCGCTGCTGGCGTGCGTGGAGCTGGGCGTGCGCCACGTGCGCGTGCCGCTGGCCGATTGTGAAAACAAACTGCAAAAAGAGCGTCTTGCCGTGCTGCGCGACGAGGGTGTGCGCGTGATCGCCACCGCCATGGCCGCCGATCCCGCCGTCACGCGCGAACGTCTGGATGCGGCGCGCAAGCACGCCGATCAGATCGAGCTTCAGATCATCAACGACGAGCTGGACGACACCGCGCTCGTGCTTTGCGCTGCCGACCTCGGACCGGTCAGCCTCAGCGCGGTCACGTCGCGCCAGCCCGTGCCCGGCAAGCAGCACCCGCGCACGCGCCACGGCTTCCTGCCGGAGCATCTGCCAGCGCTCAACGAGCGACTGGCCAAGGCGAACGTATCGGTCGCCGGCGTGCTCTGTCGGCTCGACCCGGCCGCGACGGACATCAACGTTCAGCCGCTGTCGCACATCCCGCAGATCGATCTCGCCTTCGAGTTTCAGCCCGGTGACGTCGACAACGTCGCCGCCGCGACGCGCGCGCTGCTGGCGGCGCATCGGCTCGGCGCGGGGCATCTGTTCTTCGAGCCGATGATCGACATGGACCGCACGATGGACGCGGCGCCGGGATTGCTCGATACCCAGTGCAACCCGCGCCCCGTCTTTCACGCGCTGCGCTGCGTCAACACGTTGTGCAACGCGAGCGATCAGATGTTTGAGTTGTGGCGTGCCGACGACGACCGCGGCGCGCTTGAGCGACATCTCGCCAATGGTTCGGCGCGCGTTTATCGTCTCGAACGCGCGATGGTCAAGACGTGCGACGCGCGCGATGCCGATGAACTGGCCGCCGCGCTGGACGCCGGCGAAACCCTGCTGATCGGAGGCCGCTGAACGATGCGCATCACCGAAATCCAATGCCTGGCGTTCACGATTCCCGGCCACCCTTACGTCGTCGGCCAGGAGGACGCCCCCGACGCGCCGACCGCCACCCGATATCGCAACCATCCGCACTACCGCGCCATCTACTCGCCGCACGCCGAGAGCATGCTCGTGCGCATCGTCACCGACGCCGGCGTCGAAGGCTTCGGCGAAGCGCAGGCGTGCATCATGCCCGAGACGGTCACACACCTGATCGACGAACTGCTCGCGCCCGTGCTCATGGGCGCCGACCCGCGCCAGCCCGCCGTGCTGCGCGACCGGATGTACGACCTCATGCGCGAGCGCGGCCACGACGCCGGCTTCCTGCCCGACGCCATCGCCGCGTGCGACATGGCGCTGTGGGATCTGACCGCCCGCGCCGCGGACGTGCCGCTCTATCAACTGCTCGGTGGCGCGTATCGCAATGAGATTCCCTGTTATGTCTCCGGCGTTCCCGCCGCGGACGTCGACCAGCAACTCGACCGCATCGCCGAGTGGATCGAAAAAGGCTTCACGCGCTTCAAGCTCTCTTATGCGCCGACCATCGAGGATCACGTCAAGCACCTGCGCGCCATCCGCGAGCGCTTCGGCGAGACCGTGCAGGTCATGATCGATGCGCACTGGGCGTTCACCGTGCGCCAGGCGACCGACCTCGGCCGGGCGCTGGAGCCGTTCAACGTCTACTGGATTGAGTGTCCGCTTCTGCCGGAGAACGCCGCGAACCAGGCGGTCCTCGCGCCGCGCCTCGCCACCGCGCACGCGCTGGGCGAGGAGTATCGCACGCGCTATCACTTCCTCGATCGCCTGTCGCGCCACGCCATCGACATCGCCCAGCCCGACGTGGGGCGCACGGGCATCACCGAGGCGCGGCGCATCGCCGCGCTGTGCCTGGCCC
>JBMCXL010000025.1:0-16203 GCA_048621015.1 Phycisphaeraceae bacterium | reverse complement strand
GAGGCGCGCCGGGTCGATCAGCGCGCGCCACGCATCGAGGTGCGGCGCCTCGGCTTCGGTCTCGCGCTGCGCCGCCATCTGCGCCAGGGCGCGCTGCGCCGCGGCGACGCCGGTGACGCGGCCACCGCCCGCATCGACGCGCTTGCGCGGCGGCAGGGCGGGCTGCTCGGCGGCGCGCTGGCCGACGGCGCGCATGTAGTCGATGGGCTGGACGCCGGCGAGGCATTCCTTGGAGAGGCTGAACCCGTAGGCGAACGCCCCGATCAGGCGGCCGCCTTCGCCGGGCTCACCGGTTTCGTCCTGCTCCCAGAGGTAGATCGGCGAGCCGGACATGCCCTGGACCGGGCCGGCCTTGACCAGGCGTGGATCTTCGCTGCGGATCCAGATGACGCTGCGCTGCGGGCCGGCGTTGTGGGCGATGCTGACGACTTCGACGGGGAACGGCTCGATCTTCGTGCCGTGGAAGACCGTCAGACCGTAGCCCTTCATGCCGATGCGCACCTCGTCGACGGGCATGGTCGCGGTGCGCTCGGCGGGGATCGCCCGGGTGGGCTGTTCGCCGTCGGCCGGCTCGTCCGCCTGGGCGGTCGCCGGCGCGGCAAGCAGGCCGACGCATGCCAGACAGGCCAGCACGAGGAACCGATGGAGATACCCGGGCGGATGAGGAAGCCGGCGGAGGGAGGCGTACATGCTGCCCGGAAGCGTAATAAGGCCGATACTCATTGACAAGTGTACGTTGGCGTTGGATACTTGGTTCGTCCGCTGTCTCGGCGGCGCTCTGGCGAATTTTGAAGCATGCCGCGCTTCTTCACCCGCCAGAGCCACCGCCGCGGCACCGGTTGAAGGACCGGATTCTGGTATGCCGGTCTCCCCTCAACCACCGATAAAATTGCGCTTGTGCGATGGTCGAAGAAGCCGCGGCCGTGCTCGGCTACGAGTTCAAGGATGAGTCGTTGCTCAACGAGGCGCTGACCCACGCGTCCAGCGCGGGCGATCGCCTCAAGAGCAACGAACGCATGGAGTTCCTCGGCGACGCCATTCTCGGCTTCGTCGTCTGCGAATACCTTTACAACCACTTCACCGACCTGCTCGAAGGCGAGCTGACCAAGATCAAGAGCACCGTCGTCTCCCGCCGCGTCTGCGCGGAGGTGAGCCAGGAGATCAACCTCGCCGGCATGCTCAACCTCGGCAAGGGCATGGCCGAGCGCGACGACCTGCCGCACTCCATCGCCGCGGCGGTGCTCGAGTCCATCATCGCCGCGATCTACCTCGACGGCGGCATGGAGCCGGCGCGGGAGTTCATCCTTCGCCACATGACCGCCTACATCGACGAGGCGGCGACCTCGACGCACCAGCACAACTTCAAGAGCGTGCTCCAGCAGTACGCCCAGAAAGCGCTGCCGCACAACCCGACCTATATCCTGCTCGATGAAAAGGGGCCGGACCACGCCAAGGCGTTCGAGGTGTGCGTGGACATCGGCGGCCGGCGCTTCCCGCCCACGTGGGCCAACTCCAAGAAGGAAGCCGAGCAGAAGGCCGCGCTCGAAGCGCTGAAAGAGCTCGGCCTGGCCGAGATCGACGCGCAGGGGCAGATCGACCTGGTCGACCCCGCCGCCGTCGACACCGGCAGCGATTAGCGAAAGCCCACGGTCTCCCGACCGTGGGCGCGTGCCGCGCCCCTGCGCTGTCTTCACCCCCCACTCAACTCATCCAGCTTCGCCAGCACGCGATCGCCGTGGTCCGCGACTTTCACCTTGTCCCAGCGATGCGCGACCTTGCCCTGCGGATCGATCAGGTACGTCGTGCGCACCACGCCCATGTACTTGCGGCCGAAGTTGGTCTTCTCCTGCCACACGCCATATTTCGCGCACACCTTCGCATCGTGATCCGCCAGCAGCGCGAACGGCAACTCGAACTTGCTCGCGAACTTTTCATGCGACGCTTCATCGTCCGGGCTCACACCGAACACCACCGCGCCGCGCCGCTGAAACTGGTCGCTCATGTCGCGGAACTGGCACGCCTCTTTCGTGCACCCGGGCGTGTCGTCCTTGGGATAAAAATAGAGCACGACCCAGTGCCCCCGATAGTCCGAGAGCTTGTGCTTCCGCTCGGCCTGGTCGGTGAGCGTGAACGCCGGGGCGGCGCGGCCGGGCGCGACAGGATCGCCGGCTTGCGCCTTCGTGGAACGCTGCGATTCGGCTGTGGGCATCTCTTTTTCCTCCGTCGTTGCGACTCCAATGGACGGCGCCGCGTCGAGCGCCATTCCGGGGTTGAGCGTGGCGGTAAAGCATAACATGTTCTGCCGCCGGTTCACGGCAGGCGCGTCGGCGTCTATCATGCGACGGTGGAGCGGTTTCCGAACGCCGGGGCAGGGGGATGGAGGTTCGAGCATGATTTCCACAGTTCGTCCGGACATGGCGCGGGGGCTGCGCCTCGCCTTCGCCGGGCTTGTGCTGGCACTGAGCGGTGCGGCGCCGCTGGCCGCTTCATCGCGCACCGGCGAGGAGGATGCGCCCGCGGCCGGCGTCGTGCGCGTCGGCATGCTGGTCTACGGCGAGGATGAGCAGACCGGCGTCTGCTTCGCCGACGATTTCCTGGACACGCTCGCGCGCGAGACGCACATGCGCCTGCACCGGGCGTTTGAACCGGTGAAGCTGGCCAGCGACGAGCTGTTCGACTACCCGTTCGTGGTGATGACCGGCCAGCGCGCGTTTACGCTCAGCGATGCCGAGCGCGAGCAACTGCGGCAGTATGTCTTGCACGGCGGGTTCGTGCTTGCTTCCGCGGGTTGTTCGAGCGAGCGCTGGGCGGAGAGCTTTCGAGAGACGATGAACGCGGTGTTCGACGATGCGGCGTTGGAGCCGATCGACCTGGACCATCCGCTGTTTCACACGGTCTACGACATCGACTATCTCGACGTGCGCGGCAGTGACGAAGCGTCGCCGCCGCTTTTCGCGTCTCGGATCGGTGACGCGGTGCGCGTGGTGTTTTCGCCGATGGGTCTGAACGACACCGCGAACGCCGGCGACGGCTGCTGCTGCTGCGGCGGCAACGAGGTGCGCAACGCGCGGCTGATCAACGCCAACATTCTCGCCTACGCGCTGACCCACTGAACTCACGCTGAAAGCGCGCCACGCCGGACCGAAGCGCGTCCGCGAGCGCAGGTCCGGATGCCAGCCTCACGAAACCGTCGCGCTCAATCCCGGCGCCGCGCTCACCTCGCATGCCTCGCCGTTTTGCATCGCCCGATCCGCCGCGAACGCGATCAGGTGGCTCGCGACGGAATCGTCGAGATGCGTCGTCGAGATCGACGGCGACTCACCGCGCACGATGCGCGCGAAGTCGGCGACGAGTCGAAGGTCGCCGCCGCCATGCATGTTGCCCTTGACGTTGACCTCGACGCTTTCCTCGCTG
This sequence comes from Phycisphaeraceae bacterium, assembly GCA_048621015.1. GTDB lineage: Bacteria > Planctomycetota > Phycisphaerae > Phycisphaerales > Phycisphaeraceae > JBMCXL01. Next base: position 12,789 of record JBMCXL010000025.1, on the reverse strand, counting down.
AAGTGGCGTTCGCTTGTCAGATCGTTGTTGCGCACATGAAAGACGCCGCGTTCCATGTCGCCCTGAATCTCGCCTTGCGTCCCGATCAGGTGGATCTCGCGCGTGCTCCGTGGCACGCCGCCGACGAGCGTGTGTTGCGCGGTGCAGCCGTCGGCGAACTCGACAAGCACGCCCTGGTGGTCGGCCACGTCGTTGTCGCAATGCCAGACGCATCGGCCGTACGGATTGTCCGTGCGCAGCGATTCGAGCTTGTCCGCATCGGTCGGCTCGTCAAGGTGTTCGAGCGACTCCCACGCATACGAGCCCCACAGCTTCTGCTCGACATACATCCGCCCGGCCGAGTACGGGCATTCGCGCTCGATCTCGCAATCCACCAGGCACCGCGTGCCCGCCCCGTGCGGCGCCGCCTCGGGGGTGAACAGCATGCGCCCACCGAAACTCGACACGCGCTGCGGCCAGACGCCGCTCTTCATCCAGCAGATCAGGTCCAGGTCGTGGCAGCACTTGGCCAGCAGGATCGGATTGATCGCGCGCCGGTTCCACTTGCCGCGCACGAACGCGGTGGCCATGTGGTGGTAGCTGACATACTCGGCGGTGCGCACGTTGATGATGTCGCCGATCGCCCCCGCCGCGACGCGCTCGCGAATCTGCCGGTAAAACGGCGCGTAGCGCAGCACGTGACAGATCATCAGCTTCCGCCCGGTTTCGCGGACGGTCTGCACGAACTGCCAGGTCTCCTCTTCGCTGACCGCGAACGGTTTCTCCAGCAGCACGTCGTAACCGGCGCGCAGCAGCGGCAGCGTCGTCGCAAGATGCTGCCGATCCATCGTGCCGTTAATCGCCGCATCGGCGAAGCGCTCTTCCGCGGCCAGCGCCTCGGCCGATGCATACTGCCGCTGGGCAGGAATGTTGAACCGCTCGGCCGCCCGCTGTCGCCGCCGCGCGTCCGGCTCGGCCACGCCCACCACCCGCATCGCTTTCGGCTCGTGCTCCGCGAACGTGCCGTACCCCATCGAACGATGACCGGCGCCGATCAACACCACCGCCACCGGCGGGGACGCTTCAGACATGGCAAACTCCTTCGCCGACCGGCTCACGCCCACCGCGATCACCATGCCGACGCTTCAATCAGAAACGAACGGGAATCCTATTTCATCGCCATGCGCGCCGCCAGCCCCGCGGGCCGTGCCAGCGGACGATGCCGGCATGACGTGGGCCCGCGGACTCATGCGAGAGACGGAAGCGACTACAATGTGCGCGCACGTCCCGTGCGCGTTCGCCCCGGTAGCTCAGAGGATAGAGCAACGGTTTCCTAAACCGTAGGCCGCAGGTTCGAATCCTGCCCGGGGCATTCGGACTTCAGCTCGATCACCATCGCCGTTCCGGCCATCTCATTCACCGGCAGATCACGGAGCCGACGGCACGGCTCGCCGCGCTGAAACCCGCTCGGCTCCGAGCCATGCCGCGAGGCGATCGGCGGCGCGGGCGTGTGCTTCCCGGCGATGTGCCGGCACGCTGAGCGAACGCCGGCGCTGCCTGCGCGTTTGAAAATTTGCCACGAGCGGTGCATCCGGGCCCTTGGCGACGGGGCCGTGGTGAGGTATCTTAAACCCTCGTGGCGCATGACATAATGCGCCTATGCGGCAGATGCTTGTGCCTTTCCCCGATCGGCCCTTGCCGATCCGTCGCGCGCGGCGTTCACCTTCGCCGTGCGACAGGTCAGTGCAAAGATGAGCAGCGGGGTGGGAGATGCGCGGCGGTTGGCCTGCGGCATATGTCGGGTGAGGGCTTGCTTGAAGGCATGAACCGTGCCTGGGGCCGGCCGGCGGTGCGCTTGACGGTTCAACCGCGTGAGATCCGTGTCGTTGTGGATCCCACATACCGCCAGTCCTCGCATGGCTTTACCGGACCTTGATTGGCTTGCCCGCTTACCTAGATTAACATCCTGTTGGGCAGGGCGAGCGGTCGGCTTGCTGGTGGTCGGTAAGTCCCTGTTTTTACGGGTGTATTGGCAATTAGCACGTTGATTCCGGTCGATGTACTGGCAAGGATCGCATGATGAGGTCTGATGGTGGTAGGCAAGCCCCATCCATCCGTCTGTGACGGATGATCCATGGAATGCATCGGCTTGTGCGGTGCATTCGGGAACGGGAGCGGTGGGTGTCCGATGTGGCCCGCGATTTGCTGATCGAGGCGGATCGGTTGCTCGGACGTGGCCGCGACAGCCGCCGACCTGCCGGCGCCTCCCGCGGCGTCAACGGAGAGGGAGTTTGAGGTATGGGCCAGGAGCCGATGTCGGTTGACCCGTCGCATGCGTCGGGGGGCGTGGACGAGCGACGCTGGTTCGTCCTGCACACGCGCAGTCGCCAGGAGAAGTCGCTCGCCGCGGATCTGCACGCGATGGCGATCGAGCATTACCTGCCGTTGGTGCAAAGCGTGCGCTACTACGGCCGGCGCAAGGCGACCGTGCAGATGCCGCTGTTTCCCGGCTATGTCTTCCTCTATGGCTCGATTGACCAGGCGTACACCGCCGACCGCACGCGCCGCGTGGCTCAGCTCATTCCGGTGACGGATCAGGCTCGCTTCGAGCAGGAAGTGGAGGCCATTCGCCTCGCACAGGCGTGCGGCGCCGAGCTTGATCCTTATCCCTACCTGTGTGAGGGCACGTGGGTCGAGGTGCGGGCCGGGCCGTTCAAGGGCCTCCGCGGGGTGGTCGAAAACAAGCGTAGGCCGGACCGTCTGCTGCTCCAGGTGGAGGTGCTTGGACAAGGCGCCAGCCTCGAGATCGACGCCGGGCTGCTGGTTCCGCTCGAGCCAGCCGCCGCGGCGGCAGCGGTGTAGGTCTGTTCGATCAGAAGCGGTATCGCGCCGGCCGTGAGCGAAACGCCATGGCATCGCGGCGCGAGCCGAGCAGATCGCGGCGTGTCCCCGCGCCGCGCTGAAAGGATCGGCCCCGCTGGGTGGGGACGAGACGGATTCAACGGCTTGTCATCTGCGCGCGCCGCGCGCAGTTGAGGGGGGCGGAGCCTGCCCGTTTCGCGTGCCTCCTTTAATCGGAAGTGTTTGTTTTGTCTGCAGTTGCATGCTTCGTCCGCTCGTCCGAAGGAGCTTCGGCCGGGTGCCGCTTGAAATCGTGGCACCCGTGCGAGGAACTGTGGAGCGTGTGTAATTAGAGTACAGCGTGCGGGAAGTGCACCGTTCCCACTCTCTACTCTTCACTCTCTAACGGTATCCCGTCGGCCCGGGATCGACGGGCGTGGTCACCGAAGCGATGCGTTCGCGGTGATGATTACATCACAAGCCGATCCAGCACGATATCCGGATCGCGTCCTGCCCGCACCGCCGACAGGTGGGCGCGATTTCGTGCAGTGTTTGCGCGATGTAAGCGCAGACTGTCGGCGCAGCAGGCAGCGGGCCGGCGCCTGGAGCAATCAGGTGGATCGCAACGGCGACAGCGCATGGTTGGCGGTCCGTTTGTGACGGTCGTAGCGATTGCCCGTTTGGCACGATCGTAGCGGTGGGGTGAAGCAGCGGATGCAGGAAATTGGGGGCATCCGTTCGCGTCGTGACGTTTCGTATAGTTGGCTTCTCTTCGTGTCCGTGTGTAGCGATGTTGAAGGATGGTGAGTTCACACCTCACGGAGAGTGATCGATCATGATGCACCGATGCCGAGTCCATAAGCCGTTCCGGTCGCCGCTTGCCGCGCTGTTCGCGGTGGTGTGCGCCCTCGGTTTCGCTCAGAGCGCGGTCGCCGCCCCCGCGACCGTCGATTTCACCGACGAAACGCCCGATAGCTACGTCCGCGGCAGCGGCGAATCGATCCCGTTCACGGTCGACGGCGACCTGCCGCCAAACAGCGACGTGCTCGTGATCGCGTGGTCGCACGACGAGCAGCGCATGGTCGATGAGTTCGCCCACGTCCTGACCGAGGAGCCGTGGGTGATCGAGTCCCGCTACCTCGAAGAGCTGCCGGATGGGCGCGTTCAGCTTCAGCTCGTGCGTCGTCTGCCGAACGAAAAGCGCGATGAGCGCTCGATCGCGCACCACGAGATCACGGTGCGCTCGGCGCTGCCCGGTGTCTCATTTCCGGGCGACACGCCGGCGCAGTACGTCAAGGGCTCGGGCGAAACGATTCCCTTCCGCGTCGGCGGTGAGCTGCCCGAAGGCGGCGACGTGCTGGTGCTCGCCTGGTCTGATGCGCAGGAGCGCATGGTCGATGAGTTCGCGCACACGCTGAGGCGCGAGCCTTGGCAGATCGGTGCGGCCCGGATGGATCAGCTTCCCACCGGTTCGGTGGTGCTGCAGGTGTTCAGCCGTTACGACGGCGAGCGTAAATCGGCTGATCGCCGCATTGAGATCCTCCCCGCGTTGCCGACGCTGAGCTTCGCCGATGCGCCGTCGAGCTACCAGATCGGGTCGGGCGAGTCGGTGAGCTACGCGGTGGATGGCACGGTGCCTTCGGGCAGCACGCTGCAGGCCAGTGCATACCAGGATGGCTCGGAAGTCAGCGGTTTCGCGCACGAGCTGGCGACCAGTAGCGGCACGATCGATCCGGCGCAGCTGGATGCGCTGCCGAGCGGTTCGGTGGAGCTTCGGTTGACGCTGTCGGTGCCGGAGCGGGAAGACGTGACGGCTTCGCACACGCTGGCGGTGGAGTCGGCGCCGAGCGACAGCCCTGACGACGGCTCCGATGACGACAGTGATTCGGTGACGGTGCCAGAGGTGAGCTTCGCCGACGGTGCGCCGAGCACGTACGAGCGTGGCAGCGGCGCGAGCATCAGCTTCACCGTGGATGGCGAGCTGCCCGAGGGCGGCGACGTGCTGGTGATCGCTTGGTCGGATGACGAAGCGCGCATGGTGGACGAGTTCGCTCATACCCAGACCGACGAGCCGTGGCAGATCAGCCCGGCCCAACTGAATGAGCTGCCCACCGGCTCGGTGAACCTCCAGGTGTATACACGTTACGAAGACCAGCGCAAGTCGGCCGACCATTGGGTTGACGTTCTCCCCGCGTTGCCGACGCTGAGCTTCGCCGATGCGCCGTCGAGCTACCAGATCGGGTCGGGCGAGTCGGTGAGCTACGCGGTGGATGGCACGGTGCCTTCGGGCAGCACGCTGCAGGCCAGTGCATACCAGGATGGCTCGGAAGTCAGCGGTTTCGCGCACGAGCTGGCGACCAGTAGCGGCACGATCGATCCGGCGCAGCTGGATGCGCTGCCGAGCGGTTCGGTGGAGCTTCGGTTGACGCTGTCGGTGCCGGAGCGGGAAGACGTGACGGCTTCGCACACGCTGGCGGTGGAGTCGGCGCCGAGCGACAGCCCTGACGACGGCTCCGATGACGACAGTGATTCGGTGACGGTGCCAGAGGTGAGCTTCGCCGACGGTGCGCCGAGCACGTACGAGCGTGGCAGCGGCGCGAGCATCAGCTTCACTGTGGATGGCGAACTGCCCGAGGGCGGCGACATCCTGGCGATCGCCTGGTCGGACGGCGAGCAGCGGATGGTGGATGAGTTTGCGCACTCGTACACCAGCTCGCCGTGGACGATCCCGGGCGACCAGCTCGACCTGCTGCCGACCGGCGGCATCAGCCTGCAACTGCTGGTGCGCGTGCCGGATCAGGACCACGTGCGCGTCGCGCACTGGCTGACCGTCGAGGCTTCATCGACCGATGATGATGACGATTCGACCGACGACGGCAGCACCGACGACGGTTCGACTGACGACGACACCACCGACGACAACGATGGCACGACCGACGACGGTTCGTCGGATGACGGTACCAATGATGGCTCGACCGACGATGGTTCAAGCGACGACGGCACGACCGACGACGGCTCCTCCGGCGACATCGACGCTGGCTGGACCGATCTGAGCCAGTATGACGTCGATCGCAAGGTCTACGTCAGCAGCAGCGAAGGCAACGACAAGAACGACGGCCTCAGCTCCAGCTCGCCGGTGCGCACGCTCAAGCGCGGCTACGAGTTGCTGCGCAGCGGCCGTGCCGACTGGTTGCTGCTGAAGTCCGGCGACGTGTGGGATCAGAACAGCAGCGGCAGCGGCCGGTGGTTCGCCACGAACAACTGGCGCAAGGGCGGCCGGTCGCAGTCGGCGCCGATGGTCATCACCACCTACGGCGGTTACAGCCGCGCCGTGCTCAAGAACCTCTCCCTCCGCCAGGACTGGGAGACCGAGAGCAGTTACGTGTTCGTGGTGAACCTCGAGTTCTACGCCAGCGCACGCGATCCGAAGTCCCAGGACTACGGCACCGTGTCGAACTCGAACATCCACGTGAACGGCTTCGAGTGGCGTTACGGCGAGCATATCCTGCTGGAAGGATGCAAGTTCCACTTCTACGAGCGCGACAACGTGATGTTCCTCAACGGCGCGAGTCCTTCGAGCCGGTTCGTGCGCAACATCACGATCCGCCGGAACATCATCGCCAACAGCTGGTCGCACAGCCAGCACAGCCAGGGACTCAAGACCGATGAGGTCGAGCACATCCTCATCGAGGAGAACCTGCTCGACCACAACGGCTGGAACAAGGAAGCGGGCGCGGAGAAGGAAGGGTTCAACCACAACATGTACCTGACCAACACGCGCCACCTGGTCCTGCGCAACAACATCAGCTCCCGCAGTTCGTATGACGGCATCAAGCTCGCCGCGGACGAGCAGCACGGCGTGTCGGATGTCGAGATGGTCAACAACCTTTTCATCGGCAACCGCCTCGGGTTCAACCTCTCCGGCACTGCCCGCACTGCGGAGCGCGGCCACCACGACGTCACCATCAAGCGCAACGTCGTGGCTACCGGCAGCGGCGCGGAAGGCTTCGTCCAGGGCTCCGACGGCCTGGACTTCCATGAGAACCTGCTGCTGAACAAGACCGAGGACAACAACCAGCCCGTGCTCAAGTTCAGTGACTACAAGCACTACGACATCGCCATCGTCAAGAACATCGTCCACAACCGCCCGACGAGCTGGTCGGACCCGTTCGACGCGCCGGAGGGGGCGATGGTGAAGGACAACCTTGTGGAACTGGACTCGAACCGCTACGAAGATCCGACGCGCACCTACTACGATGGCGCCGGCTCTCCCAGCGAGTTCTTCGAGCAGGTCTACCAGCAGTCCAAGCAGCGGTGGCGGACCGAGTACACCGCCGCGGAGGTCAACAGCTGGATCCGTGGGGGTTTTTCCCTGAAGCCGATCTATGATTGATCCGCTGCGAAGCTGATCACAGCGGTCGGCGATCGATACACCATGACCACACATGGCAAGCGCTGCGGCCCGCCGGCCGTAGCGCTTGTCATGTGGTGCAGCGGGGGCGGCGCGTCGCGCACGATGAACACCGCCGGATTCTCAACGCCGAACAACACCGTGGCCTCGACAGCGACGGTCGGCGCCGATCAGGGACACTTCTCCCTCAAGCAGCGCGCCCTGAGCGGCTCGGCATGGACGCTGAGTGCCTACGTGGTGCAGCAGTTGCTGCGCCTCGCGGGCAACCTGGTGCTCACGCGCCTGCTGGTCCCGCAGCACTTCGGGCTGATGGCCATCGTGCAGGTCTTTCTCCAGGGCCTGCAGATGTTCAGCGACCTGGGCATCGGCCCCGCCGTGGTGCGCGACCAGCGCGGCGAAGAGCCCGCGTTTCTTCGCACGGCCTTTACGCTCCAGGTCATCCGCGGCGCCGCGCTGTGGATCATCGTCGCCCTGCTCGCGTGGCCGACGGCCATGCTCTACGGCGAGCCGATGCTCGCGCAGATCCTTCCGGTGGCGGGGCTCAATGCCCTCATCCTCGGCTTCGAGTCCACGCGCACGCGCCTCGTCAAGCGGCACCTGGTTCTCGGCCGGCTGAACGTGCTCAACGTGGTCGCCCAGGCCGTTGGCCTGGTCTGCACGGTCAGCCTGGCACTGGCCTACCGAAGCGTGTGGGCGCTGGTCGCCGGCAGCCTGATCGTCAGCGCCACGCGCATCATCCTCGGGCACATGGTCCTGCCCGGTGCGCGCGACGGGTTCGGGTGGGACCGGTCATGCTTCATCGCCATCTATCAGTTCGGCCGTGTGATCCTCGGCTCCAGCGCGGTGTTCTTCGTCTCCAGCCAGTTGGATCGCATCCTGCTCGGCAAGTACGTCGGCATGGAGGTGCTCGGCGTTTACAGCATCGCGTGGATGATCGCCCACATGGTCGTGCAGGCGAACAAGAGCCTGGCGCGCCAGGTCGCCTTTCCCGCCCTGAGCCGCATCCATCGCGACCAGCCCGAGCGCATGCGCGAGGTGTACTACCGCACGCGCCGGTCGCTGGACTGGCTGTTTCTGCCGGGCATCGGCGTGGGCATCGGCTGCGGTATGCTGGTGATCGCCGTGCTGTACGATCCGCGCTATCTCGCGGCGGGCGGGATGCTCCAGATCCTGCTGATCTGGCCGGCGATGCGCTGCGTGCTCGAGCCGGGCGAAGCGTGCCTGGTCGCCATGGGTCATCCGCGCTTCGCGTTCATCCAGAACATCGTGCGCTTCTGCTGGGTGATCGTGGCGGTGCCGGGGGGCTGGTACCTGCTCGGCCTGGAGGGCGTGCTGCTGGCGGTGGCGAGCAGTGAACTGCCCGTCGTGCCGGTGATCTGGTACGGCAAGCAGAAGTACGGCATCCTCGACCTGAAGCGCGAGGCCCAGGCGGCCCTGAAGCTCATGGCCGGCGTGGTCGTGGGCATGTTCATCATGTCGCTCTGGTAGAGGCGGCGGCGCGCGACGACCGATCGACGAAACATGCCCCGGATGCACGAGACAATGCGCTTGGCGATGCTTACACCGGCCTGGCCCGCGGGGTTCTATCCCAACGGGATCGTCTCCTACACCGCGCGGCAGCGCGCCGCGCTGGAACTGGCCGGCGCGCAGGTGCACATCCTCAGCGAGCGGTCGGGCGCGGCCGAGCAGGGGGTCGTGCGGCTGCGCAACGGCGCAACGCGGACGCCGTGGCAGCGCTTGCGCAAATGGGTCCGCCACCGTTGTCACGGCGATGCGGCACAGCTCATGGAGCTGGCCGAGGCGCTGGTCAAGCACCTGTGGCGCTTGCACGAAGCGCACGAATTGCAACTGGTGCAGATGCCCGATACGTTCGGCCTGGCGCGCCTGGTCGCGCCGCGCAGCCCGGTGCCGGTGGTGGTGCGTCTGCACGGGCCATGGTTTCTGAACGGCTCGGCGCGCAGCGGTGAACTGGATGAACGCGATCGCCAGCGCGTGGAGGATGAAGGGCGAGGCATCGCCGCCGCGCATGGCGTGACCGCTCCGAGCCGATCGGTTCTCGAACGGACGCGCGAGCATTACGGCATGGAACTGCCCGAGGCAGCGGTGATTCCCAACCCCATTACCGTGCCGGCGCCGGAGCAGCTCTGGCGACTGAACGATTGTCATCCGCGCAAGCTGCTGTTCATCGGCCGGTTCGATCGCCACAAGGGCGCGGATCTCATGTTCGAGGCCTTTGCGCGTCTGCGTCGTGACTTCAACGACCTGCAGTTGCAGTTCGTCGGCCCCGATCGCGGGCTGATCAGTGACAGCGGCCGGGAATGGAAGTTGCACGACTACCTGGCGCACCACGTGCCCGCCGAAGCGCGCGAGGCCATCGAGGTGCTCGGGCCGCAGCCGGAGCAGAACCTGGCGGCGCTGCGCCGCGGCGCGCTGGTGACGGTGGTGCCCTCGCGCTACGAGACCTTCGGCAACACGGCGCTGGAGGCGATGAGCTTCGGGTGTCCGGTCGTCACGGCGGAGGTGGGCGGCCTGGCGGAGATTGTTTCGGACCGCGTCACCGGTCGCACGTTCCCGCCGGGTGATGCCGAGGCGCTGGCGACGGTGCTCGGCGAGTTGTGCGAGGATCATGCGCAGGCGCAGCAGATGGGACGCAACGCGCAGGAGCATGTGTGCCGCGAATACGCGCCGCGCCCGATCGCCGAACGCACGCTGGCGTTTTTCGAGGGCGTGCGCGAGCGGGCTGGCGGTGCCGTCCGGGAAGGAGTGTCCACTTGACCCAACTCGTCCCCCTGGTGATGTTCACGTGGCCGCTGGTCGTGCTGGCGCTGTTCGCGTGGTTTCAGCCGCGACGGGCGGTGCTCATCGCGTTCCTCGCCGGCTGGATGTTCCTGCCGATGGGCGCGCCGGCGACGTGGACCTTTCCCGGCGTTCCTGACTACGACAAGTTCACCGCCACGTCCGCGGCCGTCCTGCTGGGCGCGATGCTGTTCGATGCGCAGCGGCTCATGCGCTTCCGCCCGAGGTGGTTCGATGTTCCGATGATGGTGTGGCTGCTCGTGCCGATCGCCTCGACGGTCGTCAACGATCCGTGGGGCTCGCTGCCGCGCGCTCTGTACGGCGGGCTGACGCTCACGGTCGATCACCTGGTGGTCTGGGCGCTGCCCTATTTCCTCGGCCGCATCTACTTCAGCGATCCGCAGGGCCTGCGCGAGCTGGCGATCGGGCTGTTCATCGGCGGGCTCATCTACATCCCGCTCTGCTTGTACGAAGTGCGCTTCAGCCCGCAACTGCACCGCATGCTCTACGGCTATCACCACCGCGGCTGGGACGCGGTGCGTTTCGGCGGCTTTCGGCCGAAGGTCTTCATGGACACCGGGCTCCAGGTCGGCCTCTGGATGACCATCACCTTCGTGACGGGGTTCTGGCTGTGGCTGACCGGCGCGCTCAAACGGTTGTGGGACGTGCCGATGGCGCTGCTCGTGGTGGCGTTGCTGTTCGCGGCGGTGCTGTGCAAATCGGCCGGCGCGCTGGCGCTGCTGATGGCCGCGGTCGGTGTGCTGCTGGCGCTGAAGTGGTTCCACTTGCGTCTCGCGCTGGTGGCGCTGCTCTGCATTGCGCCGACCTACATGGTGCTTCGCACCACCAACCTTTGGACGGGGGACGGCGTGGTCGCGCTGATCGAAGACAACGTCAACCGCAGCCGCGCCGCTTCGCTGGAGGGACGGTTCGAGAATGAGAACATGCTCACCGACAGGGCGCTGCAGCAACCCCTGCTCGGCTGGAGCGGGTGGGGGCGCATGCGCGTGTACGACGCGCACGGCGACTCCCGGACGACGCCCGACGGCATGTGGGTGATCGCCTTTGGGCGCTACGGCGTCGTGGGCCTGGTGGCGATGACCACGGTGCTGCTGCTTCCCCTGGGGCTCATCCTCGCGCGCTTTCCCACCAGAGCGCTGGCTCGGGCGGAGGTGGCGCCGCTGCTAGCGCTGGCGATCGTGGCGACACTGTTCATGCTGGACTGCCTGCTGAACGCCATGGTTTCGCCGGTTTATCTGCTCGCGGTGGGTGGCGGCACGAGCGTCGCCGCCACCGTACGCGTGGTTTCTCCGGCGCAGGTCGCGCCCGCCGGCTCGCCCGCGACCGTACCGCAGACCTGACCCGCCGCTTCGTGCGCTCCACGGACGTTCCCATGACCCAAGCTACCGATCAGACCATCCGCAACCGGTCGCTGTTCAGCATCGTGCTGCCGGCGCACAACGAGCGCGAGGTGCTCGAGCAGACGCATCAGCGCCTGGCCGACACCGCCGACACGCTCGCGCGCGATCAGCAGGTCGATTGCGAGTTCGTCTTTGTCAACGACGGCTCGACCGACGGCACCGACCGCATCCTTGACCAGATGGCCGCCGCCGATCCCCGCGTGCGCGTGCTGCACCTGACGCGCAACTTCGGTCACCAGCCCGCCGTCTGCGCCGGCCTCGCCGCGGTGCGCGGTGACGTGGTCGCGGTCATGGACGCCGACCTTCAGGACCCCCCCGAGGTGCTGCCGCGGTTCCTCGAAAAGTGGCGCGAGGGCTACCAGGTCGTCTACGCCATTCGCGAGCACCGGAAGGAAAACGCGCTCAAGAGGCTTGCCTACTGGACGTTCTATCGTCTGCTGCACGCGATCAGCGAGATCGACATTCCGTTGGACAGCGGTGACTTCTGCGTGATGGATCGCTCGGCGGTGGACCTGCTCAACCAGTTGCCCGAGCGCCAGCGGTTCGTGCGCGGTCTGCGCAGCTGGATCGGGCTGAAACAGATCGGCGTGCGCTACGAGCGCTCGGCGCGGCTGGCGGGCACGCCCAGCTACGATTTGCGCCGGATGATGCAGCTCGCCGCCGACGGACTGGTCAGCTTCTCCGTCGTGCCGCTGCGGCTGGTCACGCGGCTTGGGGTGCTCTGCATCGCGCTGGCCGGGCTTATCGGTCTGTGGGTGCTGGGGGTGAGCGTTTACGAGATGATCTACGGCGGCGACACGCCGCGCGGCTGGGCGTCGTTGGCGTGCCTCATCCTGCTGGTCGCATCGATCCAGATGGTTTCGCTGGGCATCATCGGCGAGTACCTGGCGCGCATCTTTCTCGAAGTGAAAGGCCGGCCGACGTACCTGGTCGGTCGCGTTGTCGATGCCGAGAGCGCGCCGACTACGGCGCCGCGGGACGGGGCCGCGCCCGTGCAGCTCGGCGCAGAGGAATCGTAAGCCGACCGGAACCACGCGGGGGCGCTGATGATTCATGCAACAGCATTACGCTCAACAGTACCGTGACCTTTGGCGACGCCACTGGTGGTGGCGGTCGCGCCGGCGCTTCGTGCTCAGCCGCGTTCAGCACATCGCGCAACGCGCGCCGATCCGGCGCATCTTTGACATCGGCTGCGGTGACGGGCTGATGTTCGATGACCTGAAGCAATTCGGTGAGCCCTGGGGCCTGGAGCCGGACGCGGGCCTGCTCAGCGATGACGGGCCGCACCGTGATCGCATCGAGGTCGGCGCGTTGGATGATGGGTTTCAGTGTGAGCACACG
>JBMCXL010000024.1:0-16313 GCA_048621015.1 Phycisphaeraceae bacterium | reverse complement strand
CGCCGCGTCTATGGCGAACACCGCCTGACGCGCGATGACTGTCTGTCCGCACGGCGATTTGACGACACGGTGCTGCTCTGCGGCGCGCCGATCGAAGACCACCGCGCGGGCGGGGTCGATCAACCCGAAACACAGTGGATGTATCTCGAGCCGGGCCGCGCTTATGGCGCGCCGTATCGCACACTGGTGCCCCGCGGCCGCGACGAACTGTGGGTGGTGGGACGGTGCTTCAGCGCGACGCACGACGCGCATGCCTCCTGTCGCAGCATGGGTCAGACCATGAGCATGGGTCAGGCTGCGGGGTTCGCTGCAGCGCTGTCGCTTGCGCAGGACTGCGGGGCGCGGGCCGTGGACGTGGGGGCGCTGCAAGAACAGTTGCTGGAGGTCGGTGCCGTATTGGAAGTGCCAAGTGAAATCTGTGAAGCGGCGCGGGTCGCCGCATCACGAAACTAGAAGGAATGAGCATGCAGGACATCGCATTCAACACCGCCAACCTGGTCGCGCGCGTGACTGATTACCGGTTCGAGCTCACCAACTGGCTCGATCAGCATGCGAAGACCGCCGCGGCGACGGACGACGACGCCTGGCGTCAGATCTGCCGCGAGATCGCCGAGGCCGATTACCGTGCGGTGGAGGTCTGGGTCGCCCACGTCGACCCGGCGACGCACGATCCGGCGCAAATCGTGCGCTTCCGTCAGATCATGGACGAGCACGGTCTGGTGCCCATCGGCATCGCCGGTGGCCTTGCCACGGAAAGCTGCCAGGCGGCGCATCACCTCGATGCCGGCGTGGTGAACGGCGGGTTTGGCAACGCCTCGAAGCAGCAGATCGTGGCCCAGCTCGATCGCTTTGGCATCAGCGCGAACCATGAGAACCACCCGGAGAAGAACGCGCAGCAGATCATCGAGCAAGTCGATCTTGGCGACGACCGCCTCGGCGTGGCGCTTGACACCGGCTGGCTCGGCACACAAGGCGCCGACGGGCCGGCGGTCGTTCGCGAACTCGGCACCCGCATCCGCAACGTGCACGTCAAGGACGTGCGCGCTGCGGGTGGTCACGAGACGGTGCCTCTCGGTGAAGGGTGTGTCGATCTGCCGGGCATTTTTCGCGAGCTGAAGGCACTTGACTACGACGGCTGGCTGAGTTGGGAGGACGAGCCGGAGGACCGCAACCCGATGGCCATTGCGGTGGACATGCGGCAGTGGATCGAGCAGCAGTGGGAGCAGGCGTGACGTGAGCAGACAGGTGCGCACCATTCTGGGCGATCGGCCGGCGGACCAACTCGGCCGCTGCGATGCACACGAGCACGTGTGGCTCGGCGGGCCGTGGGTCGCGGCGCGTTTGCCTGCGCTGCGCCTCGATGACGAGGCGATGATCGTGGCGGAGCTGGAGGATTTCCGCGCGGCCGGTGGGGGTTGGGTCGTTGACACGATGCCGACGAACCCAGCGCGCGATCCCGCGGCGATCGCGCGGCTGGCGCGGCGCAGCGGAGTGGCAATCGTCATGGCAACGGGCCGACATCTTGCTCGGTACTATCCGACCGACGATCCGTTGCTGTCGATGCGGCGCGAGGCATTGGCACGGCTGTTCATCGAGGAGATCGAGCAAGGCGTGAAAGAGCGTATGCGCTGCGGTGTCATCAAGGTCGCCGGCAGCGCTGGCCGTCTCACCGAGGCCGAGCGTGAAGTATTCATCGCCGCCGCGCAGGCGCAGCGCCGCACCGGTTGCCCGATCCTGACGCACACCGAGGCCGACGGCACCGCCATGCAGCAGGTGCGCCTCCTGCTCGAACACGGCGCGGATGCGGCGCGCCTCACGCTGTCACATTGCGACAGGAACGACGATCGCGCGTATCACGAAGACCTGCTGCAAGCCGGCGTTCGGCTCGAGTACGACCAACACTTCCGCCGACTGATGCGCGGTGAGCGCTACGCCGCGCTCGAGTGGATCGCACCGCTTACGGATCGCTACCCCGACCAACTGATGCTCGGCATGGACCTGGCGCGTCGAAGCTACTGGTCGCGCGCCGGCGGCGGGCCGGGCCTCGCCTGGCTGATGCGCGAGCTGCCGCGCCATCTGCGTCGTGCGGGAGTGAGTGAGCACGCGATGCAACGTTTGTACGTCGACAACCCGGCCAACGCATTCGCCTTCGCGCCGGTCAACCAGGCTGCCTGAAACGGGCTGAAAGACGACGTTTCCATTATGCAAGACAGACCGCTGCGCACGACGGTGATCGGCAGTTATCCCTTCCCGGGTTGGCTTGAGTTCGCCAGCGCGCAGCTCGATGGGTTTGGCCCGAGCGACATCGCCGAGATGCAGGACGACGCGGTGACCGCCGCGGTGCATGATCAACTGGCCGCGGGGCTTGATGTTATCAGCGATGGCGAACAAAGTCGGTTCGACTTCAACCTCTCGTTTTACGGCTACCTGGCCGGCATCGAGATGGAGCAACGCACGCCCCGCGTGTTCGGCCCGCCGGCGCACGACCAGCGCGGCAAGCATCGCATCGGCGGCAAGATCCACGCTCCACACGGCCTCGGCGCGGTCGAGGAGTACGAGCGTCTGAAGCGCATCGTGGATGGCTTGCTGCCGACCGAAGCAGCGCGCCCGGCGCTGAAAAGCTCCGTGCCCGGACCGTACACGCTCAGCGGTCGGCTGCTGCCCAACGAGCAGTATCCCGACCGCGAGGCGATCACGGAGGCCCTGCTGCCGCTGGTGCGCGACGAGCTTCAGCGGCTGATTGAGGCAGGTTGTGCGGAGATCACCGTCGATGAGCCGTCGATGAGCTGTTATGCGCACAAGGCGGATCCCGCGCGGTTCGTGGACATTTTCAACCGCACGGTCGAGCCGGTGAAGGGTCGATGTCGGCTGGCGACGCATCTCTGCTTCGGCAACTACAAGGGCCGTGCTGTCGGGCCCCGGCAGTATGCGCCGATGTTTCCCGCATTCCTTGATCTACACGTGGACGAGGTGCACTTGGAGATGGCCAGCCGGGAGTTCGCCGAATTGGAGCGCATCGGTGAGCTTGCCGAGCGGTTCGACGTGGCGGTGGGCGTCATCGACGTGAAGAGCTATTACATCGAGACGGTGGACGATGTCGCGGCGCGTGTGAAGCGCTGCCTGCAGCTTGCGCCGGCCGAGCGGCTCAGCTTCGCGCCGGACTGCGGGCTCAGCCAGACCGCGCGGTGGGCGGCGAAGCAGAAGCTCGCGCACATGGTCGCCGGCGTGCAGCGCGTGCGGCAGGAGCTGGGCGTATGATCGAGCCGGCGCAAAAGGACGACGCGCTGCTGGCGGACATCGTCTCGGCGCAGCCGGGCGAGGGGTTCGCGCTGTGGTGGCTGGGTCAGAGCGGGTTTCTGATCAAACACGGGGAGGCGTGTCTGCTATTCGATCCCTATCTGTCCGACTCGCTGACGCAAAAGTATGCCGACACCGACAAACCGCACGTGCGCATGACGCGCAACCCGATCGAGCCGGCGCGGCTCACCGGCATCGACGTCGTCACCTCCTCGCACAACCACACGGACCATCTCGATGCGCAGACGCTCGGGCCGCTGCTCGCGGCGAATCCGAACGCCGCGCTGGTGTGCCCCGAAGCGAATCGGCAGTTCGTCTGCGATCGACTCGAACTCGATGCGAACAAGCCGATCGGCCTCGATGCCGGTGAACACGTATCCATCGGTCCGTTCACGCTCCACGCCGTGCCCGCGGCGCACGAAGAGCTGGCACGCGACGAGCACGGTCGCCATCATTTCCTTGGCTACGTCGCGCGCTTCGGGCCCTGGTCGATGTACCACAGCGGTGACACGCTCTGGTACGACGGCATCGTCGACTGGCTCAAGCCGTTCGACCTCGACCTGGCGCTTCTGCCGATCAACGGTCGCCGCCCGGAGCGCCGCGTCGCAGGCAACCTCGACGGCGAGCAGGCTGCGGATCTGGCGCATCAGGTCGGCGCGCGTTGCGTCGTGCCGTGCCACTACGACATGTTCACCTTCAACACCGAGCCGCCCGACTGCTTTATCCAGGCGTGCGAAAAGCGGGCACAACCGTACCGCGTGCCGCGCTGCGGCGAGCGCGTCACCTGGCCCTGAATGACAAACCCCTGTTCCGGAGAGCGACGATGAAAACCTACCGCGTGGTCGGCATCAACTTCGACCACCAGCACATGGGCGACCTGCTACGACAGGCGCAGGCACACCCGAATGCCGAGATCGTCGGCGTGGCGCATCGCGACCGCGCGACGATGCAGCCGGTTCTCGAGCGCCTTGGCCTTGACCCCGAACTGATGCACACCGACACGCAGCAGTGCATCGACCAGGCAGCGCCTGACGTGGCGGTCATCTGCCCGTCCACGGCCGACCACGCAGCGGTCGCCATCGAGATGGCAAGCCACGGCTTGCACACGATCGTGGAGAAGCCCTTCGCCGGGTCGCTCACCGACGCGGATGCGATGATCGCCGCGTTCGACAAGGCCGACCGCAAGCTGGCAATCAATTGGCCGCTGGCGTGGTACGAGCCGCATCGCACGACCAAGCGCCTGATCGACGAGGGTCTCATCGGCGATGTGCTCAACATCCATTACTACGACGGCAACCGCGGCCCCGTCCGCCACGGCATGGACAAGATCGAAATCACTGACGAGCAACTCAAAGCAGCCAAGCAACAAAGCTGGTTCTACCGGCGCGACCAGGGCGGCGGCGCGATGCGCGACTACCTTGGTTATGGCGTGACGCTGGCGACGTGGTACAACGGCGGGCGCAAGCCCATCGAAGTCACCGCCATGACGGATGCGCCCGAGGGCCTGGAGGTTGATGAACACGCCGTTGTCGTCGCGCGCTACCAGCAGGGCCTGTCCAAGTTCGAGACGCGCTGGGGCACGTTCACCGATCCGTGGACGCATCAACCTCAGCCCAAGTGCGGGTTCGTCGTGTGCGGCACCGCCGGCACCGTCAGCAGCTACGACTTCGAATCGCACGTTCGCGTGCAGACCGAAGCGAAGCCTGAGGGTTATACCATCCCCGTCGACGAGCTCACCGCCCCACACACCGATCCAATCACGTACTTCCTCGACTGTCTCGACCGCGATGCGCCGATCGATGGTCCGCTTTCGCCGGCCATGTCGCGCATCGGCCAGCAGATCGTCGACACCGCCTGCCGAAGCGCCGAAGAGAAACGCACACTGCCCCTGATCGATTGAACGGAGCCCAGCAATGACCGCCAAAACGCACGACGACGATTACGCTCTCAACAAGGCCGCGCCCGATCAGACGGTGAGGCTGCCGGAGCTGGATTACCGTCCGCCCCGGCCACGGCGCTACCAGCCCAAGATCGGCCTGATCGGATGCGGTGGGATCACCCAACAACATCTCAGCGCCTATCAAGGGGCGGGCTATACCATTGCCGCCTTGACGGATCTCGATCGTCAGCGCGCCGTTGAGCGCCGCGATGCGTTCTATCCGCAGGCGGACGTGGAGGACTCGGCCGAGTCGCTGCTGGCGCGCGCCGACATTGACGTCGTCGACCTGGCGCTGCATCCCAAACCCCGCGCACCGTTGATCCTCGACGCGATCGCGGCGGGCAAGCACGTGCTCAGCCAGAAACCGTTCGTGCTGGACCTGGTGCACGGCCAGCGTGCGGTCGAGGCCGCCGACAAAGCGGGCGTGAAGCTGGCCGTCAACCAGAACGGCCGATGGGCGCCGCACGTGGCGTGGATGCACCAGGCGATCGAGGCCGGGCTGATCGGCCGTGTCGTGAGCGTGGACACCGCCGTCCACTGGGACCACAACTGGACGGCCGATACGCCGTTCAATGACATTCCGCACCTGCTGCTCTACGACTTCGCGATCCACTGGTTTGACATGCTGCACTGCTACACGCGAGCCTTTGAGCCGAAGCGCGTTTATGCATCGCTCGACCAGAGCGCGAGCCAACGTGCTCGCCCGCCGCTGCTGGGCCAGGTGCAGGTCGAGTTCGCGCAGGGCCAGGCGACATTGGCCTTCCGCGCCGACACGCGCTGCGGGAGCAGCGATCGGACGGTGATCGTCGGCGATCGCGGCACGCTCATCTCTCAGGGCCCGAACCTAAACGACCAGACCGTCACCATCTACACCGAAGACGGGCAGGCGACACCTGCGCTGGCCGGCGCGTGGTTCCCCGATGGATTCGCCGGCACGATGGGCGAGCTGCTGGTCGCCATCGAGCAGGACCGCGAGCCGTTCAACAGCGGCCGGGACAACTTGGAGGCGCTGGAACTGTGTTTCGCGGCGATGCAGAGCGCCGAAACGGGCGCGCCGGTGCGCGCCGATGAGGTGCAGCAGATCAAGCCGGAGTGGCTCGCCTATCCGGAAGCGGCTGCCTCTCGCTCGAAGGACGGCGGGTAGCGTGACGCGGCAGAGTGGTTCCATCCTTATCTTGGTGCTTTTCGTGCTGGTGGTCCTCAGCCTGAGCGCCCTGAGCTTCGCCTACCACGCTGGTCTGAAGCATCGCTCGGTCCAGCACGAGGTGGTGCGCATCCGCTTGGAGACCGAAGCTCGTTCAGCGGTGGCTCAGGCGCTGGCACAGCTTGCCGCCAACACCAACAGCTTCGACCATCGCGCCGAGCCGTGGCACAGCCATGCGCCGTTTGAGTCTGTGTCTTTGTTTGGAGCGGGTGATGACGATGCGCCGGAGCACGATTCCATCCAGACGCGGTACCACGTCACCGATGAGGAGGCCAGTGGCAGCGGTGAGATCTAGCGTGGTTCGAGCAGGAGCTAACACGCCTGCCCGAGCTGCTGGCCGAGCCGTCGGTGCACGCGGCCAACCTGATGAAGCGGATCTTCAGCCGTATCGACCTGGTCGAGTTGGAGCCGGTGGTGGGCCGCCGCGGGGCGATCCAGTTGCACGGTTACCTGAAGGTCGAGGGCCTGCTCAGCACGACGCTGGACCAGCACATGCCCGCCGACGCGTCCACGGGTGAATCCGCCGACGAGACGGACGGCCAGCCTGCCACAAAGGCCGCCGTGGCGCAACCGAACAGGCGCCGAACGCGCACGAGAAATTAACGGGATTCGTATAAGACATGGATCAAGATTCGGGGAGGGGGTGACCCAGCCAAACGGGAAAGGTTATCAACGGCGAAAACAGCAGAAGTGACAGCGGCAAAACATCCTCCGATTGATCCACGCAGAAAGGCGCAGCCAGCCAATCACCAGAATTCAGAATGGATGCTTGCTCACCCGTCGTGAAGCGCTCGTGGTCAGGCTGCGCGACAACAGACGCTGTCGCATTTCGCTCAGACAGTCGGCATAAGCGCGCTCGTCGGCGCGGTTGATGCTTTCGCTGTGAGAACCGTCGTTCAGGTCATACAGCACTTCCCCGCCGCCCGGCTCGTAGCGAAGGTATTTGTACGCCACCGTGCGCAGCATCGCCATGCCCTCACCATGGAAAGCGAGCACATCCTCCCGGCCCGCCGGCGCGCGCCCTTTCAGCAAAGCCTCCGCGACACTGCGCCCCACCATCGCCCGCGGCGCTGAACTGCCGCATAGGTCCAGAAGCGTCGGCAGCAGGTCGACCATCTCAAACAACCCGTGACAATCACGCCGCTGCGTGCCGAGCCCGTTTGGCCAGTGCAGTACCAGCGGCACGCGCATCACCTGGTCATAAAACGCCGGCCCTTTGTGCGTGATGCCATGGTCACCGGCAAAGTCGCCATGGTCCGAGCTGAACACGATCAGCGTGTCATCGAGCATGTCATGTTCGCGCAGCCAGTCGATCAGCGCGCCGATCGCCAGGTCCATCTCCGTCACCAGCGCCGCGAGCCCGCGCCGATAGGCGCGAAACTCGGCCTCGCTCCAGTCCTCGCGCGCCCGCAGCATGCGTTCCAATGGCTCGGGCTTGTCCGCCCATTCCTGTTCACCGCGCTGCGGCGGCGGCAACGGCTGATCCGCGTATGCGTTCCACGCCTCGCGCACCGGTGTTAGCGGCGGATGCGGGTTATAAAAGCCCAAGTGCATGAACTGCGGCGTGTGGCGCCGCGCGCCCAAGTAACGACATGCGGTGTCCACGATCCATCCAGCGTGACTGGCCTGCCACGGCGCGTCCACTGGCTGCGGCGCGCGCTCTGTCCACGGCCGCTGCGGATCGGTCGAGCGCGGCACGCGAAAACGTGCGGCCAGCTCCGGATACTTGCCTTCCAGCCAGTGATAGTACGGATCGGAATAGTTGCCGCGCTCCTCGCTCGGCCAGAATACGTCGAAGCCATACGCGTAACGTGGGCGGGGATCAAAGTCCAGGTCCTCGTGCGGCTGAAAGTGCAGCTTGCCGATCTGCGCCGTCTGGTAACCCGCCGCCTTGAACGCCGTCGCCACCGTCGGCTCAAAGTCCGCTGGCAGGCACTGCCCGTTCGCCGTCACACCCGTCTGCTGCGGATAAAGACCGGTCATGAAGCTGCATCGGCTCGGCATGCACACCGGGTTCTGCACATAGCATTGATGAAAGCTTACCCCGCGCTCAACCAGCGCATCGAGGTGTGGCGTCACCATCGCCGGATTGCCGTTGGCCGCGATGTGATCATAGCGCATGTGATCGCTCGTCATCCAGATCACACGCCGCGGCGCACGAGTTTCGGACATCAACCGTTTCCTTCATTCCGAAAAGCAATCCACTCTCCACAGCAGGGCCTGGCGACCAGGGCGGTACCGCTTCCAGGACCGGCGGGCGATAGCCCAGGCTGCCGGCGCGCCACGGCGGGCTGGGCTCGCGCCGGTACGGCTGGGTTTCACCGATGACACCGGTGGCGACTGGCACGCCTCAGGACACAGGTGGAGACGCGCGTTGAAAATAAAGCCCTATACCTCAACCCCGCGCTGGTCACGGTCCATCAAAAGTTCGCTCAGCCGTTGCACGACCGCCGGTTGCTGGGCGGCCACGTTGCAATCCTCCCACGGGTCGGCCTGCAGGTCGTGCAGGATGGGCGACTTCTCCTGGCCGAGCACAAGTTTGTACTGCGCCTCGATCACCGCCCGCCACGGGCGCAGGGCAGTGATCATGTGATCCCAGTGCGTCCGCTTCTCACCGCGACAAACGGGCAGCAGCGAGCGCGCCTCCATCTCCGACAACGATGAAGCCGAAGCCGCGTCGAGGAACGTCGCGGACAGATCATGCAGGCAAACGAGCGTGTCGCGACGCACGCCGCGCTGCACGTCCGGTCCGGTGACGATCAGCGGCACGCGCACGGACGATTCGTAATAGACGGACTTGCCCCATCGCTGATGGTCGCCCAGCATCTCGCCGTGATCGCTGGCGTAGATGATGTACGTATTGTCCAGCTCACCGCGCTCGCGCACCGCTTCAATGAATCGGCCGACGTGACGGTCGATGTTCTCGATCATCGCCGCGTAGTGTCGGCGGTTGCGCTGGTGGTCTTCGTCGCTCAGATCGCGCGACATCTCACCGCGGGGCGGCGGAAACGTCGTGTCGCGCCAGCGCTCGGCCATTGAGGCGGTCACGTCCATGGGGTCGTGCGGTCCGGTGAAGTTGACAACGAGGTGCCAGGGCTGGTTGGCCGGCAGGCGGCGCAAAATCCGCAGGCCGTTTTCAGCGATCCAGTTGTCGCAATAGGCGTCGTTGGGCAGCGCGGTCACGTAGGCGTTGCGATGCGCGTGGCGTTGCTCGTGCTCCCGAACGTATTGCTCTGCCAAACCGCGCTGCTGAAGGAAGTGAAGATACGGACCGGGCGGCTCGCCGGCAGTCTTGTAGCTCGTGCTGCCGTCGAGCTTGCCCTCGTTGTCCATGCCGTCGGTGAACCCCCATTCCTTCAGATAGCGTGAGCCATCGAGATGCCAGTCGAGCTTGGCGGGGTCGGAGGTGTCCTTGTGCAGATCCAGCTTGCCGACGCCGGCCACGCGATAACCGACGTCGCGCAGCGCCTGGTAATACGTGGGCTGATCGAGCGGATAGTCGACGTGGTTGTTCGGCACGCCACAGCGCTCGTAGTCGCGGCCCGAAGCCAGCGACGCCCGACACGGCGCGCACAACGGAGAAGGGCAGTACCCCCGGTCGAACGTGACGCCGCGCGCCGCCAGCGCGTCGATGTTCGGCGTTCGGAGCGGCAGCGCCGGATTGTCGCCGAGCCAGTCCGATCGGTGTTGATCGGGCAACAGGAGTAGAAAATTCGGAGGCTTTGACATGATCGATATCCTGGGGGTTTCAATGCGCCGGGGCGTGTCAGCCCCACTGCCGCTCTGCCTCGCAGGCGGTGCAACGCGGCAGTGAAACATGCTGTTATTGAGCTTTGAATAATATACTTAATACCAGATGCCATATTTGCGGGATAAAGCCCGGGGATGGCCATCCCCGGGCTTTAAGCTCGTTTTTCAG
Source organism: Phycisphaeraceae bacterium (assembly GCA_048621015.1). Classification (GTDB taxonomy): domain Bacteria; phylum Planctomycetota; class Phycisphaerae; order Phycisphaerales; family Phycisphaeraceae; genus JBMCXL01. The sequence goes on along the minus strand of JBMCXL010000024.1, from coordinate 5,954 downwards.
TCGTCAATAATGCCGCGCGTTGGCGGCTTGAGCACACAGTTCGCCCGGCCACAGCGTCTGCGTCGGGCACGCAAGCAACGGCATGGTGCGCCAGTCCTTCTCGTGCAACTGCGTGAGCTCGCCGCTTGGCTGATGAAACCATCGCAGCGACAGGTCGAGCAGGGACTCGCTGACAGAAGTTTCGCGGCCAGCGCTCGTGCACTGCACCGTCGGCTCGGCGGCATGCTGGTCCGCCGGAAGCAGTTGCAGCACGCAGCCCATCCACACCGGCTCGCCCGGCACGCGATAGACCGTGATCTCGCCCTCGGGGCCCAGCTCCACCCGCTGCTCGCATAGCTGAACGGGATGGCACTGCTGCTCCTCGATCGTGAAGAGATGCACGTGCAGCGTGTATCCATACGCTGCAAGGATCAGCCGCCCCGGCTCGTTGACGGGCATCTGCCAATCCCCGGTCGACCCGATGCTCATTGGCAGGCTGTCCTCCGCAGGAAGCCGAGCGTCCGGCATGAGGTGCTGCGTGCGGTGGAAACTGGTGACGGTGCGCGCAAAGACGCACAGGGCGGCGCCGTCGCGCTGGTGCACATAGCCGTTGATGCGATTCCTCACATCGGCGTTGATGAACGCGCACGCGCGCTGCGTGGCGCTGTGCCCGACCGCCGCCAGTGCGTGCAACTGCTGCGGGAAGTAGTAGCCCCCGCTCATCGTGCCCAGGGCCGCATCCGCGAGCTGCCACGTCTTGAACCGGAACGGCACCAGTGATGCCCGTCCTTCGGCGCGATGTGGATAGGTGCGTTGCTCGAACTCGCGCCGCACCGCGGCAGGCGAAACATGCGCACTCTGGCCATCGCCATTCAGGTAGGCGAACGCGCCGTTGCCGGGCGTGACGAACCGTCGATAGTGCCGCGACGCGCCGCTGACCGGCAACCCCAATTTCGGATGGCTCAGCGCGCACTGCAAGGTGACGAGGTGGTCGAGCACCAGGCGCGCCTCATGACGCACGGGCTCCTCGGGCGCCCGCTTCGCGATGTCCAGCACCGCCTCGTACACGACGCCGTTGTATGTGGGCGAGACGAACTCGTCGATTCCGAAGTAACCGATATGGCTGAACCAGCGCCGCCACTGCGAGGCCGCGTCGCGTCGCAGCCGATCGTCATCGAATGTTTCGCCGGCAAGCAGCAGGCCCTGGATGTAGAGCGCGAATATGTTGCTGTAGGCCTTAAAATCCCGGTGCAGATCGAAGTCTTCATCCGCCCAGCGCCGCTCCAGCGCGCCCACGGCCTGGCGAGTTCCTTCGCGATGGCGATCGAGCAGCGGCGGTGGCAGCTTCGCAGCGTGTTCGCGGAGGACTTCGGCAAGGTAAGGCATGGCGAAGAGTGTGCCGTTGAGCTCACGCCAGCCTTCCGGATGCCGCAATGACAGGCGGCCTTGATCCCACGACGGAGACGTGAACTGCGTCGCCCAGACCGCTTCGAGGATCTGCGCCGCCCGTGCTTGGTCGTCTTCCCCATTGCGCCGCAGCAGTCGGCAAGCATACATCAGCGACTCCCGAAGTATGTAGCGCTCGGCGTCGTGTCGAACCAGGCCGGCTTCCGGATCAAAGGCGTGTTCGAGTTCTTCGAGAGTCGTCAGGGGCATGGCCAGCATCCAAATTGGGAATAAAAGCAAACCGCGTGCAACGTCGCCCGGTCGGGTTGGCGTCCTCCTGTACCCCCGCAGGCATCGTTTGGAACGGGTAAATGCGAGTAGAAACCTGCCACACAGCGCATCCGGCTGATCGCGCACAACTTTTGCAATGGCATCACGAAATACGTAAATACTTTAATAAGATTAATTTAGAACAATTCAGGTCGCCGCGCGACCACTTCGGCAGGCTAAGTCGCCCGTATCAGCATATAGATACATACTTAATCAGTTAAATGCAACCTTATGCTTGGCGCGGTGCCACCCAGCCGGTAAGCTCCAGACAGGCTCACCTTGAACCGGCCCGCGCCGTCGTTTCTCTGGAGAGGCGATGGGGCGGCATTAAGCCGAAGTATGGATGCACCGATGACCACGCTCTGCGAGCAAGCCAAAACGAAGGTTCTCGACTTGATCTCGCGCGGAGAGTTTCCGGTCGGCGAGTTCCTACCGCGGGTGGACGAGTTGGCCCCGCGCCTCCAGCACACCGAAGCGACCATGCGCAAGGCCTTGGTCGAGTTGGCCGAGGAGCATGTGGTCCGCCGCATTCGCCACAAGGGCACGCAGGTGGTGCGCTTGCCCCGGCAGGGACGCGTGGCGCTACTGCTGGGTCACGATCCACACCTGAACAGCCTCGTCGCTGAGCCGATCTACACCGCCCTCTATGCCGCCGGCTATGACATCGAGATGGTGCCGTACACCAGCCAGCCCGCAGCGCTGGCCGAGCACTGCGCGCGCCTGCGCGCCGGTTCGAACAAAGCAGACTACCTGGTCGCGCTGGAATCGCCGCTTCAGGGCGACAGCACCAACACACGCTATTGGGAAGCGCTCGAGCAGTTCCCCCACCGCGTTTACTTCGCGATGTCCACGCGCCCGCTGGACGCCGGCGCGCACTGGATCAGCCCCGATCACACGCACGCGGCGCGCCAGGTGGTGGATCACCTGTTGTCGCTCGGTCACCGGCGCATCGCCGCGCCGATCCCCGGCCGCGGCAAATGGGAGGACGAGCTCGGCCGCACGATCCAGCACCTGGTCGAGGTCGCCGGCGGCACGTTCGTGCCCACGCCCTTCCTCGGCCTGCACGTGGATCAGATCGAGCCGCTGCTGATCGAGCAGGGCGTGACGGCGTACTGGGCCATCCTCGATCACAACGCGATGATCGTGATGAACCAGTTGCTGCGTCACGGCGTGCGCGTGCCGGAGGATTTCTCCGTGGTCGGCCGCAACGACACGCCGTGGAGCGCCCAGTGCGCCGCGCCGCTGACCACCGTGTCGCTGAACCCGCCGGCTATTGCCCGCGCGGTGACCGAGGCGGTCCAGTCGCTGACCGCCAACGGTAAAACCACACGTGGCGACACCACGCTGGTCAAGCCCGAACTGATCGTGCGCCAGTCCACCGGCCCGGCGCCAGTGCCCGCGGCCACGCGATAAATCGTCTGTTTCCCTGTCGCTCCAGCTTCTGGAGCTTTGCCATGACTCTGCTTTCACGAACGGGATCGAACATAGCCTGCATCGCTGCCCTGGAGCATGCTCGATGAAGATGATAGGGATGTGTGTTGTATTTCTTGCCGCCGCGCTTTCGTCAGTTGCGCATGCGGACGAGCCCGCAGACGCTCCGGTCGATGCCGCCGAACCGGGTGTGTTCCGCTACACGCTTGATGAGGATGCGGCGCGTACGAGCGCGGGTATCTACGACGCCGACGGCCGTCTCGTGCGCACCCTCTGGACCAAAGAACCGCGCGCCGTCGGCACGCACACCGCCGAGTGGGACGGCCGCGACGTGTTCGACCAGCCCGCGCCGCTGGATGAACCGTACACCTTTCGCGTGGTCGTGAACCGTTCGACCTACAAAAACGTCGGCGTGCTCGGCAACACCGGCGACCCGCCCAACCGCATGCAGCACATCCAGCACGACATGCGCGACGTCTGCGTGGGGGACGACGGCAACATCTACACCGCCAACGGCTGGGAGGAGATCGGCCACGACTTCAAGGCCATGAACGCCGACGGCAAGACGCTGTTCCACGCCCATCACAAGGTTCGCAACGGCAAGCCATCCAGTCTTCCGTATGCGATCACCGTCGGCGACGAGTACATCTACTGCTCGGCGTACGGCATGCGGCGCGAGCCGCACAACAACATGATCCGCATCCATCGCTTTCGCATCGACAACGGCAAGCCCGCGCCGTTCACCGGCCCGGCGACGGAGGACACCGACGGCCGCATCCACTTCTACGAATGGCCCACGCGCCAAATACCGGAAGACACGCCCGAGCGCGACGCCGAGTTGATGGCCAAGCCGGTGCAGGCCATGGCGGTGGTCGGCGACACGCTGATCGCCACCGATGCGCTGGGCGGCAAGATTCACAAGTTCGACAAGCACACGGGGGAGAAGCTCGGCGCGTTCCCCGTCCCGCTGCCGCACGCGCTGGCGGTGGATGCGCAGAAGCGCCTCTGGATCGGCCACGAGCACGGCAACGTCAGCGTGTACACCATGGAGGGCCAGCGCCTCGGCGGGAGGATCGACGACGTCGGCGAGATCGAGTCGTTGTGCTTCGGGCCGGAGGGGCTGCTGTATGTGGCCGACGGCGAAGCGAATCACGTCAGGATCTACGACGTGACTGACGGCGCCGAGCTGGTGCGCACGTTCGGCGAGCCGGCGCGGCCCGGCGATCATCGGCCGGACCAGTTCTACAGTCTGCGCGGCGCGGCGGTCGATGCGAGCGGGCACATGGTGACCATCGACAATCTACCGACCCGCGGGGCGCGCATGGCGCGCTTCGCGCCCGACGGCACGTTCGTGTGGCAACACATGGGGCTGATGTTCTGCACCATCGGCAACTACGCGCAGTCCGAGCCGGACACCGTCATCACCCAGCGCTTCCATCGCATGGCGCTGACCGACAAGGACGCGGGCACGTGGGAATACCGCGGCACCGTGCTCGACGGGGATCGGCGGTACGTGGAGAAGCGGCGCGGCGTGCCACGGCTGCTGGAATTCGACGGGAATCAGTTTTACTTCCAGGGCTACGGCGACGGCCTGCAGATCTACCGGCGCGAAGACGGCGTCTATCGCCTGGCCACGATGGTCGGCGGCAATTCGCCGCGCCCCGACGGCCGCCCTGCAAGCGCGATTCCCCCCGAAGAGCGCGAGGTTCTCTCGCCCTGGAGCTGGACCGATCAAGATGCCGACGGCGTGGTCGAAGCCAGTGAAATCACCCGGTTCGAAGCGCTCGACCGCTATCGCACCTTCAACATGAACGCCGACCGTTCGGGCAACCTGATCTATTGCGACCTGCGCAACAAAGCGATCTGGGAGCTGCCGATGGCCGGGCTCGATGAGAACGGCAACCCGACCTACGACTGGACGCAGCAGCGCCAGCTCGTGCCCGCCGATGAGTCCGCGGCGGGGTTCCACCCCTTGATGGCGGTGCGCGCCGATGACGGCACGCTCTACGCGACGGGGCGCAGCGAGGCGTGGGAACGCCCCGGCGGCCGTCGGGCCGAGAAGGTGTGGATGGGCGGCTGGGTCGCGCGCCGTTACGACAAAGAAGGCGAGCCGATGTGGACGGTGCGCCTGCCGCAGGTCAGCCCCGGCATCTGCGACATCCCCGACGGCGGTGGCGTGATCTTCGGCTACTTCCTCGAAGGCGACCTTTATCACTATGGACCCCACGGCCTGCTGATCGGCACGACCGCGCCCGGCGAGGCCGCGGATTACACCACCGGGTGGCTCGACAACAACTCGGCCCTCGTCGTCAACCGCGACCCGCGCGACGGCATCATCGACGTGTTCGCCGAAGACAGCGGCCTCGCACGGATGATCTGGTATCGCATCGACGACAGCGATATACACACCATCACCGACGAGGTCGAGCGATGACAGCGCCCGTCGATCTGCGAACAACCACGCACCGTTATCGCCTGGCAAGCACTCGCCCACGAAAACACCACGTTGAAAGCGATACTGATGAATTATAGCTCGCCATCAATGACATCGATGAGGGAACGATCCCCCATGTCGCGCCGCCGCAACTGTGCCCATCTTCATCTCAAGGGAAGATCAGCCGCAACGACACTCGAAGAAAGGAATGTCATGCGAATCAAATCACAATATTCAGGCTTTACGCTCGTCGAGCTTCTGGTCGTCATCAGCATCATAGCTTTGTTGATTGCACTGTTGCTGCCGGCGCTGCAGGCGGCGCGCTTCCAGGCAAAGGTGACGATGTGCAAATCGAACATGCGCCAGTGCCTGACCGCACTGAGCACTTATGCAG
>JBMCXL010000023.1:0-16341 GCA_048621015.1 Phycisphaeraceae bacterium | reverse complement strand
CGCGCTGACCGCCGCTTGCGGCTTCGCGCCGCGCCTGAACACCGGACACTTCCGCAAAGCCGCAAGCGGCGGTGCACCACACTCTGACTCACCCGCCCCGATCGGCTATAGTTGCATCTCCATGCTTCAACGGCTCGAGCGCAAGTTCGGGTGGCTCGCCATCCCCCATCTGACCGTCTACCTCGTCGCGGGGCAGACGTTCTTCTTTCTTGCGATCCTCCTCCGGCCCGAGCTGTTCGCGCAGATGGTCCTCCAGCCGCAGGCGGTGATGGCCGGCGAGGTGTGGCGACTGCTCACGTTCGTGTTCATCCCCCCGCAAGTGCACCCCATCTTCATCATCTTCGCACTCTACCTGCTCTGGCTGATGGGCGAGGCGCTGGAAGACAATTGGGGTACGTTTCGCTACAACCTCTTCCTGCTGGTCGGCTGGCTCGCCACCCTCGCCAGCGCGTGGATTCAGCCGAGCGTGCCGGCCACGAACGTTTACCTGCTCGGCTCGGTCTTTCTCGCGTTCGCGTTCCTGTATCCCGAGTTCCGGATCCTGCTGTTGCTCATCATCCCGGTGAAGGTCAAGTGGCTCGCCGCGCTGACCTGGGTGCTCTACGGCCTCGGTTTCCTGCGCGCGGCGACCGACGGCAACTGGAGCCACTGCATGGTCATCGTCGCCGCCGTGGCGAACTTCTTCCTGTTCTTCTGGCCGGACCTGCTGGAGATGGTGCGCCGCCGCGGCCGGCGCATGCGGCAGGAGGTCGTCGCGATGGAAGCGCGCCGCGCCGCCGAGGAGCCGTTCCACCGCTGCACGACCTGCGGCCGCACGGAGCAGTCCGACCCGGAGCTGGAGTTCCGCTACTGCCCCCACTGCACCGACTCGCCCTGCTACTGCATGGACCACATCTTCGACCACGAGCATCGGTAGGAAAAGAAAGGGACCGAGCGACCAAGGGACCAAGCGATCAAGGGCAGGCGCATGCCGGCTTTGCCGGCATGAGTCCTCGGTCGCTCGGTCCCTCAAAAAGAAAACCCGCGCGACCGCCGAAGCGATCGCACGGGCTTCCGGGGGCAAGGTCGTGAAACCGGCAAAAGCCGTTTACTTCCTGCTGTTGATTCAAATCAGCCATAAGGATAACCCCTACCGGCTAACCTTGCAAGTCCCCCGTAGGGGACCGGAGCAAATTTTTTCCGGCGCGGCGGCGCGGGGGGAGCGCGCCTTGGCCTGGCTCATCCCAGCGTCTATAATCAGATTGTTTTCCAAGCCCCACCACGGGCTGAGCCGATAAAGAACGCAGCCCCGCCCCTGAAAGACATTCGCGAATCAGGGAGCCCACCGGGCGAGTGCCCGGCGGGACAGGCAAGGGGATGGTGCTTTTTGACATGGGGATGGGGGCTGTTCGTCGGCTCGCCTGAATGTCGATTCAGGCTGGAGTGCACCCGCCGTTGTCCCGGCGCCATGCGGCCGGGAATCGGGCGCCAGGCAGACGCGGACCGGCCGCGCTTGTTCGCCGCCCTGCCGCCCATCGCACGCCCAACATGGCTGAGCAGCGCCAGTTCCAGCGCGGGGACGTTGTGACCCATCCGCGCCGGCCCGAGTGGGGCCGGGGGATCGTCAAGGACGCCGCCCGCATCACCTACCGCGGCAGCCCGGCGCAGCGCGTCGCGGTGCAGTTCGCCAACAAGGGGCGCGTGGTCATCAACACCGCCGTGGCGCCGCTCGCTCCGGAGCACGAGGCGGACAAGGCCGCCTCCCGTTTCGATCGCGCTTCACAGCAAGTCACGCAACAGGACACACCCACCAACATGCAGAACCGATCCACCCCCCCCGTTCCCGACGCCGGCTGGCTCAACGAGCTGGAGAACCGCCGCGGCCCCGGCGCCGCCGCGCTCGCCGAGCTGCCCGAGGCGATGACCGACCCGTTCGCCAGCTTCCGTCGCCGCCTCGAAGCCACGCTCGACAGCTACCGCTTCACCAACGCCCCGCGCAGCCTCATCGACTGGGCCGTGGCGCAAAGCGGCCACGAAGACCCGCTCTCGCACTACACCCGCCACGAGCTGGAGGAAGCCTTCGAGCGCTTCACCCGCGAGCGCGACCGCCACCTCCAGGACCTCGTGCGCCAGATCAAGACCAAGGGCGAGCAGCAGCTCCTGCGCGACGCGCTCCAGTCCACCCGCCACGACAAGGCCCGCGAGCGCCTCCGCAAGCTCATGCGCTGAGCGCCCCAACATCCGGGCTTAAAACCGTCGAGCGCCGCACGCTCCAAGCCGGTCCTGAGCGCAGCGAAGGTCCGGATCCTCTCGCTACAATCCCCTCCATGGCTGCCACCTCCGACGCCGCCCAGCGCATCGAAAAGCTCCGTCGCGAGATCGAGCGCCACAATCGGCTCTACTACGTCGAAGCGCGCCCCGAGATCTCCGACCGCGCCTACGATCAGCTTCTCAAGGAACTGGAAAAGCTCGAAGCCGACCACCCCGACCTGGTCACACCCGACTCGCCCACGCAGCGCGTCGGCGGCGAGCCCATCGACAGCTTCCGCACCGTGCCGCACACCCGGCCGATGCTCTCCATCGACAACACCTACGACCGCGACGAGCTGCGCAAGTGGCACGAGCGCGTCCTCAAGGGCCTCGGCCTCGAACCCAAGGACGTCGCCCTCGTCCTCGATCCCAAGATCGACGGCGTCGCCGTCAACCTGCGCTACGAAAACGGCCGACTGACCCAGGCCGCCACGCGCGGCGACGGACGGCGCGGCGACGACATCACCCACAACGTCCGCACCATCGACGCCATCCCCCTCGACCTGCACACACGCCGCGCCACCGGCGCCAAGGCGCCCGACCTGCCCGACCTGCTCGAAGTGCGCGGCGAAATCTACATGCCCGACGACGAGTTCCAGCGCATCAACACCCAGCGCCAGAAAGACGGGCTCGAACCCTTCGCCAACCCGCGCAACGCCACCGCCGGCACGCTCAAACAGCTCGACCCGCGCAACGTGTCCAGCCGACGCCTGCGCTTCTGCGCCCACGGCCGCGGCGAGATCACACCCGACCCGTTCGATAAACACTCCGACTTCCTCAAAGCCATCCGCCAGTGGGGCATCCCCACCAACCCCCACACCCGGACTACCCACACCTTCGACGAAACCTGGCAGTTCCTCGAGGACTTCGAGCAGCAGCGCGCCGAGCTCGGCTACGGCACCGACGGCATCGTCGTGCGCGTCGACCGCTACGACTTCCAGGACCAGCTCGGCGCCACCAGCAAAGCCCCGCGCTGGTGCATCGCCTACAAGTACGCCACCGAGCAGGCCGTCACGAAGATCCAGCGCATCGACTGGCAGGTCGGCAAGACCGGCCGCATCACGCCGCGCGCGGTGATGGACCCCGTCTTCGTTGCGGGCACCACCGTCCAGCACGCCAGCCTGCACAACCCCGGCGAAGTCGCGCGCAAGGACGTGCGCCTCGGCGACACCGTCGTAATCGAAAAAGCCGGCGAGATCATCCCGCAGGTCGTGCGCGTGATGACCGAGCACCGTCCGAAAAACGCGCGCCGCGTCAAGCCGCCGGACAAATGCCCCGAGTGTGGCACGGAAGTCGAGATCGAATACAACCCCGCGCAGATCCCCGCCGAGGTGCGCGCCGCGACCGCGGATGAAACCGCCGACCAGGAAACCACCGCCCTCGCCTCGAAAGCAAAACTCCCGACCGAAGCCGAGACCGGCCGCTTCTGCCCCAACCCCGAGTGCCCCGCGCAGCTTCGCGAGCGCATCATCTGGTTCGCCGCGCGCGGACAGATGGACATCGAAGGCCTCGGCGAAAAGATGGTCCACGCCATCGTTGACGCCGGCCTCGTCCAGTCGCTCGGCGACGTCTTCCACCTGCACGAGCACCGCGACGCCCTGCTCGAAATGGAAGGCATGGGCGAGAAGCGCACCGACAACCTGCTGCACGGCATCGAGGAAAGCAAAACGCGCGGCCTCTCGCGCGTGCTCGCGGGCCTGGGCGTGCGCCACGTCGGCAACCGCATCGCGCAGATGCTCGCCGACCACTTCGGGACCATCGAAAAGCTCATGGACGCCGATGTGAAAGCCATCGACCTCGCCCTCAGCACCGGCGACATCGAGACGAAGAAGAAGCAACAGCAGAAAGAGAAGTACCAGCCCGGCGTCGTCGCGCAGGCGGTTGACCAGTTCCTTCACAGCAAAGCGGGCAAGCGCGTCATCAGGGAGCTGCGCGACGTTGGCGTGAAACTCACCGAGCCGCGCCGCCGCCGCGCCGCCGAGTCGCCTTTCACCGGCAAGACCATCGTCCTCACCGGCACGCTCGAAAGCTACGACCGCAAAGACCTGAAAGACAAGCTCGAAGCCCTCGGCGCCAAGGTCACCGGCAGCGTCTCCAGCAACACCGACCTGGTCATCGCCGGCGAAAGCGCCGGCTCCAAGCTCGACAAGGCGAACGAACTCGGCATCGAAACGTGGAACGAATCGCAACTGCTCAAAGCACTGGGGGAAAAGTGAACGTACGCATGTCCAGCCACACCGAAACCGCCCCCGCCAACATCCCCGACACACTGCGCCAACCGCCGCGCGAGTTCAGCGTCGCGCCGTTCTGGTTCTGGAACGACGAGCTGGACGCCGACGAGCTGCGCCGCCAGATCGCCGACTTTGAAGCGCACGGCGTGTACGGATTCGTGATTCATCCGCGCGTCGGCCTGCCGCGCCACCAGGGCTGGATGTCCGAAAACCTGCTGCATCTTTACGGCGTGGCGCTGGCCGAGGCGAAGCGGCGCGGCATGCACGTCTGGCTCTACGACGAAGGCATGTATCCCTCCGGCAGCGCCTCGGGACAGGTCGTCGCGGAAAATCCCGCGTGGGCTGCGCGATGCCTGGTGCCGATCGAACTGGAGCGCGACACCCCGCCCGAACTGCCGGACGATCATCACCTCGTCGCCCTGCTGCCGCGCGCCGTCGGCGGGTTCGTCGCCATCGTTGATCGCCCCGCGAACTCGCACATCCGCGGCCTGCACTTTCTTGATGAAGCCGGCACGCGCGAGGACGAGCCGCCCGCCGCCGACCTGCTCAACCCCGACGCCACCGCCGCGTTTCGCCGACTCGTGTACGATCGCTTCGCCCAGCACTTCCGCCCATACTTCGGCGACACCGTTCGCGGCATCTTCACCGACGAGCCCAACCCCGTGGGGCGCGGACCCGTGGCCTCGTCTATCGTCGGCGGCGCCTCGACCTTGCCGCACGTCTCCGAAAAGCTCGGCTACGATTTCATACCGCACCTGCCCGCGCTGTGGTACGACGACGAGCCCGACAGCGCGCGCTACCGCGCCGATTACCACTGGGCCATCCATCAGCGCATCTGCGAAACGCATTTTCGACCGCTCTATGAATGGTGCGAAGCGCACGCCATCGCCTTGACAGGCCACCCCAGCGCGGGCAACGACATCGGCTCGCAGCGCTGGTTCCACGTGCCCGGCCAGGACACCGTCTGGCGCTACGTGGAGCCCGGCCCCACGGCCGTCGAAGGCGAGCAGTCCACGCAGGCGAAAGTCACCAGCTCCGCCGCACGCCACGGGCGCCGCCGACACAACGCCAACGAATGCTGCGGCGCCTACGGCCACGAGCTGACCTGGCAGGAGATGGTCTGGCTCGCCGACTGGTGCTTCGTGCGCGGCGTGACCCTGCTGTTCCCCCACGCCTTCTACTACTCCGTGCGCGGCCCGCGCCGCGATGAACGACCGCCCGACGTCGGCCCCCACAGCGCCTGGTGGGACCGCTACAAGACGTATGCCGACTACTGCCGGCGCATGGGCTGGCTCAATACCGACAGCGACCACGTCTGCCGCATCGCCGTGCTTGCCCCGCCGAACAACGCGCCCTGGCGCGCGGCGAAAGTGCTGCAGCAACACCAGCTCGACTTCAACTACCTCGACAGCGACGACCTCGCCGGCGATGCAACTGTCGACGCCGACGGCGTGCGCATCGCCGACATGCACTACGACGTGCTCATCCTCGACGGCCCCCTCGCGCCGCGCAAGCACACCCCCGCGCTGGAACCGCTGCGCAACACCGGCCGGCTGCTCGCGTGGTGCCCGGACAACGCCCCCCCCGCGATCGACTTCGCGCAGCCCTGCGCCAATGAAGCGTCACTCGTTCACGCGCTCGACGCGAAAACCCCGCGCGACGTGACCTGCACCCCCGCCGTGCCGGACCTGCGCGTGCGCCACGTCGTGAAAGAGGGCGCGCACCACTACATCTTCTTCAACGAAGGCACCGCGCCGCTGCGCACCGCCATCGACGTCGCGGCAACCGGCCAGCGCTGCTGGCTCGACCTGTTCGGCGAAGACGTGCGCCAACTCGACAACGACAACACGCTCGCACTCGAACCGTACACCACGCGTATCCTGCGCATCGTGCCATAGCGCCCTTCTCAACCCCCCTCCCTTGAGGCGGGGTTAGGGGAGGGTGAAGCGCCCGTCAACCCTGTGCGCTATTGCGCGTGATGATGGTGACATGGTCAGCGTGCGCCCCACCCTCCCCCTGCCCCTCCCTCAAAGGGAGGGGGGTTGAGAGCGTGCTACCGCTCCACCCCCACCGCCTCGCGCGCCTGCGTTTCTTCGCGCGCGCGCACCGGCCGCACCAGCAGCTTGCGCAGCACCGCGAGCAGCGTTTCCATCGGCTCCAAGTAGTTCGCCGGCGGACGGTAATAGAGCGTGCTCGCATCCAGCACCGTCACGCGCCCCGGCGCGTCGCGAAAGACTTCTTCCAACTGCGCATCAGAGCGCACCTTGAAGATCACGTCCGGCTGCTCCAGTCGCATCGTCTCAATCCCCAGCGTCGACGCCGCGATGCGCAGTTCCGTCAGGTCGATCAACTGCTGCGCCGGCGCGGGCGGCTCGCCATACGCATCGGTCAGATTCGTCACGACCTGGTCGAACTGCGCCAGCGTATTCGCGCGGCTGAGCTGGCGGTACGCCTCCATGCGGAACTTGTCGGAGCCGATGTATTTCTTGGGCAGATTGCCGCTGACCGGTAGCTCCAGGTGCGTCTTGGCTGGCTCGATGATCGGCTCGCTCTTGAGCTTGCGCGTCTCCTGCTCCAGCAGCGTGCAATACATCTCGTAGCCCACGGCCGCGATGTGCCCGCTCTGCTCCGGGCCGAGCAGGTTGCCCGCGCCGCGAATCTCCAGGTCGCGCATCGCGATCTTGAACCCGGCGCCGAGCATCGAATACTGCTCGATCGCCTTGAGGCGCTTCGCCGCCACCTCCGTCACCGGCCGATCACGCGGCAGCAGCAGGTAACAGTAGGCGCGATGCTTGTACCGACCCACGCGCCCGCGAAGCTGGTGCAGGTCGGCAAGGCCGAACTGGTCGGCGTGGTTGATGAGCATCGTGTTGGCGTTGGGAATGTCGATGCCGGACTCGATGATCGTGGTGCAGACGAGAATGTCTGCTTCATGGCGCATGAATTTGAGCATGACCTGCTCAAGCTCGTGGCCCGGCATCTGGCCGTGGCCGACGACGATGCGCGCATCGGGCACGAGCCTGCGCACGTCGTCGGCGACGCTCTGAATGTTGTGCACGCGGTTGTGCACGAAAAAGGCCTGGCCCTCGCGGTTCAGCTCGCGCACCAGCGCGGTTTTGATGCGGGGCTCGTCATAGGGCGCGACCTCCGTGACGATCGCGCGGCGATCCACCGGCGGCGTCGAGAGCGAGCTGATGTCGCGCAGCCCCACCATCGACATGTGCAGCGTGCGCGGAATCGGCGTGGCGGTGAGCGTGAGCACGTCCGCGGTCAGACGAAACTCCAGCAGCTTCTGCTTGTGCTCGACGCCGAAGCGCTGCTCCTCGTCGATCACGACCATGCCCAGGTCCGCGAACTTCACGTCCTTGGAAAGCAACCGATGCGTGCCGACAATGACGTCGATGCGCCCTTCTTCGAGCTCTTTGAGCAGCTTCTTCTGCTCGCCGGCGGTCTTGAAGCGCGAGATCGACTCGACGACAAACGGATAGTCCGCCATGCGCTGCTTGAACGTGCGCTCGTGCTGCTCGGCGAGCACCGTCGTCGGCACGAGCACGGCCACCTGCTTGCCGTACTCCACCGCCTTGAACGCGGCGCGCACGGCCACCTCCGTCTTGCCGAAGCCGACGTCGCCGCAGATCAGCCGATCCATCGGCCGATCCTCGCCCATGTCGCCTTTCACCGCGGCGATCGCCGCGAGCTGATCCTCCGTCTCCTGGTAAGGAAACTCCGCCTCGAACTCGTGCTGCCACGCCGTATCGCCCGGAAAGCGAATGCCCGGCTGCGTCGCGCGCGCGGCCTGCACCTGAAGCAACTGCTTCGCGAGATCCTTCACCGCCTCGCGCACCTGCTCCTTCTGCTTGCCCCACCGCTTGCCGCCGAGCTTCGACAGCGGCGGCTTGCCTTCGAAGCCACCGACATATTTCTGCACCAGGTCGATCTGCGTCGCGGGCACGTGCAGCTTGGCGCGCCCGGCGAACTCGAGCGTCAGAAACTCCTGCGACACCCCGTCGCGGCGCATCGTGCGCAGACCGACAAAGCGCGCGATGCCGTGATCGACGTGCACGACGTGATCGCCCACGTCCAGGTCGAGAAACGCATCGGTCCCCTGCTCGGCCATGCCGCCCGCCACGCGCCGCACGCGCCGGCGCGAACCGGGCAGGTCGTAGCGGTGGAACAGCTCGTGATGCGGAATCAAGAAGAGTTTCAAGTTCCAGGTTTCAAGATCCAAGTTTTCGCGCGCGGCGCCCTGTTGAGACTTGGAACTGAACTGGAAACCACGGTGCAGATAGCCCACTTCAAGCTGCACGCGCTCCAGTGCGTGCGGGGCGTGCTCGGTGAGCAGCTCGCGCAAGCGGTCGCGCTCGGCGGGATTCTGGCAGAGGACGATGACGCGGTGCTGCGCATCGTTGGCAAGCTCACCAAGCTCTTCTACCGCACGCGACGCTTCGGTGTCGAACGGTGGGAGTTGATTGACGGGGATTTCGATCGCGTCGTCCGCGTCGCGCGGGGCAGAGTACTGGTTGACGTCGAGGTGCGGACGCTGGTGGATCTTCTCGAGCAGCGTGTTGGGCGCGATGATGCCGCGCGGGTCGGTGAGGCGCTCGAAGTAGCCGCGCGCCTGCTCGGCCAGTTCGAGCGGCTCGTGCAGCAGGATGACCGTCTCCTCGGGCAGCAGCTTGAGCAGGCTCGTGGTGCGCTCGTCGCTCTGAATCTGGTCCGCGCTGGCGCCGACGAGTTGCAGGGACGCGAGTTTGGCGCCCGACCCCATCGTGTCGAGGTCGATCGCGTGAATCGTGTCGATCTCGTCGCCGAAAAAGTCGATGCGCACGGGCATCGCGGCGTCGGGCTGACCTTCGCCGGCGTGTGTGACCGCGCCGGCGGGCGGATGGATGTCCACGATGCCGCCGCGCACGGCGAAGTCGCCCGGCTGCTCCACCACGTCCTGCCGCTGATAGCCGGCGTCGGTCAGCCACTGGATCAACTCGCCCAGATCGACCACTTCACCCGGCCGCAGCACGCGCGAGAACCGGTCGACCGCGCTCGGCTCCGGCACCGATTGCATCAACGCCTGCACCGGCGCCACCAGCACGCGCGGCACGTCGCCGCGCGCCAGCCGACCGACCACGTTCAACCGCTCGGCCAGCAGTTCCAGGCTCACGTTCGACTCGCCCGGCAGCACCTCCAGCGCGCCGAAGCGATCCGTCGACAACGCATACCCCGCCTCCGCGAACAAACCCAGGTCGTCCAGCGCATCATCCGCCTCATCCAGGTGCGCCACCACCAGCAGCACCGGCCGACCCGTGCGCTGCGCCAGCGCACCGGCGAGCAGATGCGTGCTCGAACCCCGGCTGCCGCGGGCCACCGCGCGCGGCGCGGACGCCAACCGCTCGGTCAGCGCATGAAGCGGCGCCGACTCGACGATGGAATCGAGCCAGTCGTGGGTCTGCTCCGGCATGGACCTTTAGTTTAGCCGGCATAGGGTGGAAAAATCCAAGCGGCCCCCGGGCGGCGCTCGCTTCGGTCGCTCTGCCCGGGCTGGTGGGTCGCGCGCTAACGGGCGGAGCGCTTTTCGGCGGTGACGCCGCGCCAGCTCCTGAGCAGCGGTTCGAGTCTCGAAGGGGGTTGAGGTCGGCAGAACAGGTGGCCCTGTCCATAGGCGCAGTCCAGCGTCTGGAGCTGCACGAGGTGGCCGTCGGTCTCGATGCCCTCGGCGACCACGGCCATGCCCAGGTTGTCCGCCAGCGTGATGATCGCGTTGACCACCGCGATGTGCGCCCGGCTCTGCGTCATGACGTCCACGAACTGTCGGTCGATTTTCAGCAGGTCGATCGGGAAGCGGTGCAGCGACGCGAGGGAGGAGTATCCCTTGCCGAAGTCGTCCATTGCGAGGATGAAGCCGCATTCGTGCAACTGTTCGAGGACGGGAATCACCAACTGCATGTCCTGCATGATGGCGCTCTCGGTGATCTCGAGCTGCACGTGGCTGGGCGTCATGCCGCACTCACGGACGATCTCGTGCATGGTCTCGGGAAGATCGAGCTCCTGCACCTGCACCTTGGAAAGGTTGACATTGATCGCGGTGCCGGCGTCGATGGCGCCGTTCTGGACCCATTCGTTGAGCTGCTGACACGCGCGGCGCAAGACCCATCGCCCGATCGTGCGGATCAGGCCGGTCTCCTCGGCGATCGGGATGAACTCGTCAGGCCCGACCAGGCCCTGTTCGGGATGACGCCAGCGCAGCAGCGCCTCGAGGCTTCGCAGCCGTCGGTTCCGGAGATCAATGATGGGCTGGTAATGCAGCTCGAACTGGTCGTTGTCGAGCGCGTGGTGCAAATCGTGCTCGAGTTGCAGGCGCTCGCGCGCGTGCGCGAGCATCTTCTGATCGAACAGCACGCATCGGCCCTTGCCCTCGGCCTTGGCGCGGTACATGGCGGTGTCGCTGTCGCGCAGGAGCATGTCGACATCATCACAGTCGTGATCGCACAACCGCACGCCGATGCTGCCCCCGATGGTGACGTGATAGCCCGACAGCTCGCGCGGCGCCTGCAGCGCAGCGCAGAGGCGTTCCCCGACGGCCACCGCGCTGTTGCTGTCGCGCACCCGCTCGATCAGGATGGTGAACTCATCACCGCCCATTCGCGCCACGAACGGCACGCTCTCCAACACCCCTTCCTCCGCCATGTGCCGCGACTCGGTGCACAGCAGATCCGCGACCTCGATCAGCAGTTGATCGCCGATCCCGTGGCCGAGGCTGTCGTTGATGACCTTGAATCGGTCGAGGTCGATGAACAGGATCGCCAGCGCATGCTGCGTGTCCTCGCGATGCTGGTCGAGGTACTGGGTCAGTCGGCGGTGCAGGGCCGCGCGATTGGGCAGACCGGTGAGTGCGTCGGTGCGCGCCTGGGTTTCCAGCGCTTCGACCAGCGCCTGGGTGCGCAGCGCGGCGCGGACGCGGGCGTTCAGCTCGGCGGCGTCGAACGGTTTTGTGACGTAATCCGACGCGCCGAGTTCGAAACCGCGCGACTTCTCCTCCGAATTGTCCGAGCCGGTGAGAAAGATGACCGGAATCTCGCACGTCACGGCGTGGTCACGCAGCCGCCGGCAGACCTCGAAACCGTCCATGCCGGGCATGGCGACGTCGAGCAGGATCAGGTCCGGCGCCTGCTGGCGCGCCGCGGCCAGGCCCGCAGCGCCGTCCGTCGCGGCGAGCACATCAACGTCCAACTTGCCAAGGCGCACCTTCACGAGGCGGTGAACCGCCGCGTCATCGTCGATCACCAGGACTTTCTGTGTGCGCTTCATGATTGTGTCTCCTGGTGTTGCGCCCCGACCGTGGCGCGGAGACAAAGCTGCTTCAACGTCTCAACCGATTCGTGCGCCTGCGCAAGGTCGGCTTCGGCCTTCGCCAGTTCCTCGAGCCGGCGCGCCGCGTCGGTGATCTGCGGGAAGCCGTAGCCGCCGGCGACACCCTTCAACTGGTGACTCAACTGCACGAGCGAGGCGGTGTCCGCCCCCTCCACCGCCTGCTGAATGCTGTAAAGACGATCCGGCAACTCGGCGAGAAAGCCGCGAACCAGCTCGGCCATTTCCGGATCGTCGGCGAACTCGCTGCGCAACGGCGTGATCGACGCCGTGGAAGGCGTTGGGGTCGCCGCCCCGTCGCCTTTGCTTGCCGTGGACGCGGGCGCCGCCGCATCGCGCGGCGCGGCGTTTTCCTCCCCACGCACGCGCGGCCACTGGGCGCGGCGGTGGGTCAGCCGTTCGATCAGGCCGAGCAGCTTCGCGCGGTCGACGGGCTTGGTGATGTAGTCGTCGCAGCCGGCGGCGAGACATTGCTCGCGGTCGCCGGCCATGGCATGCGCGGTCAGTGCGACGATCGGCTCGGTGTAATCCGCGTTGCGCAGCGCGCGTGTCGCCTGATAGCCGTCCATCACCGGCATCTGCATGTCCATCAACACGAGATGGAACGGTTCGCCGGCTTGCTTCGCCTCCAGCGCGCGGTCGCGCGCGAGCTGGCCGTTCTCCACCACCGTTACGTCGAAGCCGGCCTTGGTCAGCAGGTGGCGGATCAGCCGCTGGTTGTCCACGCCGTCCTCGGCCACGAGCATGCGCCCACCGAACGGTCGATCGTCCACGGCCGGCGTCGGCTGCGCGTCCTCATCGGTTTCGTCCGCGTTGCTGGACCATTCGTTCAACCCTTCGGAAACGGTGGTGAGCATGCGCGCGTTTTCGAGGCTGCCGGGGTCGATCGTGGCGGTAAAGCACGTGCCCTGGCCGGGCATGCTTTCCACGGTGATGTCGCCGCCGAGGATGCGCGCTAGCCGCCGCGAGATCGCCAGGCCCAGCCCGGTGCCGCCGTAGCGGCGCGTCATGGTCTCGTCAGCCTGCGTGAACGGCTGGAAGAGTTGCGCCTGCTGCTCCGGTGTCATGCCGATGCCCGAGTCGATCACATCGAAGGCGATCATCGACTTGCCTTCGTCGCCGTCGATCATGCGCACGGTCAGGCGCACTTTGCCGTGGTCGGTGAACTTCACCGCGTTGGTCGTGAGGTTCATCAGAATCTGGTGCAGGCGTGTCGGATCGGTGCGGATCGTCTCCGGCAGCGGCGACTGGTATTCAAGATCGAACTCGAGCCCCTTCTCCAGCGCGCGCATGCGCATGAGCGAAGTCACGTCGTTGACCAGGCCCACGAGCGAGGTCTCGATCGACTCGACGGTCATGTGGCCGGCCTCGATCTTGGAGATGTCGAGGATGTCATTGATGATCGCCAGCAGGTGCTGGCCGCTGCGGCGGATGGCCTGGATGCAATCGAGCCGTTCGCTGTCGGTCTGGTCGGGATCGAGCAGCACGTCGCTGTAGCCGACGATCGCGGTCATCGGCGTGCGAATCTCGTGGCTCATGTTGGCCAGGAACCGGCTCTTGGCTTCGTTCGCGGCCTCGGCGCGCTGCTTGGCCTTCTCCAGCTCGGCGGTGCGCTCGCGCACGCGCTGCTCGAGGTGCTCGCGCGCGCTCTGGAGCTGCTGGTCGCGCTCGCGGATGCCGCTGAGCATCTGGTTGAACGCGTCGGTGAACTCGCCGAGCTCGTCATCGGTGTGTCGGCGGGCGCGGATGCTGTAGTCGCCGGTTTCCGAGACGCGCTGTGCGGTGGTGACCAGCTCCTGCACCGGCCGGGCGATGATGCGCTTGAGTCGGCCGGCGAGCAGCAGCGCCAGCACGACCGCCGCGAGTCCGACGCCGACGGCGATCGCCGCGTTGCGGCGCAGCACGGCGTAGGTCGGCTGCATGTCGTAGCGCAGCACGAGCGCGCCAAGCTGCGCCTCGCCGTCCATCACGCGGCGCGTGACGATCATGTGGCCGCCTTCCATCCGCGTGCCGGGCGCGGCGGTTGGATTGTCAGGGTCGGCATGCGTCTGCGGCTCGTAGCTGGCGAAGAGCGTGCCGTCCATGCGATACAGGTGCGCATCGACCACGTCCGGCATCTGCTGCAGCGCCGCGAGCGTCTCGGCGCCCGCTTCGGGGTCGTCGAACAGCATCGCCGCGGTGCAGTGAATTCGCAGCACGTCCACCTGCGCCGTCAGCGCCTCGATCTTGTTGTGACGCAGTGCCCACCAGTCCATCACCAGCAGCGTCGCCACGACCAGCACGATCGCGACGGCACTGGTCACGCCAACCAACAGCAGCAGCTTCGTGCCGACCTTGTTCACTCGTGGCATCGCACGCTCCTCCAGCCAGTCATTTCTTCTGCCGCGCCAGGCGAAGCAGCTTCGAGCTGATCCTGATCCGCGAGCTCTCGATGCGCTCGCGGTTGGCGTAGAACGTCATGCGGCCATCGCTCATCACCAGATCGAGCATCGTGGGCGTGCCCACGAACGCCGCGCCGTCGCCCACCGTCAGCACGTGACGGGGGATGTCGCTGCGCGCCAGGATCTCGGCGATCGCCTCGTGTTCGTCAGGCTCGAAGTACACCAGATGCGACGCACCGATCCGCTCCACCAGCTCGTCGATCGCCTGCCTCCGCCGCTCCCGGTCGCGGTCGTCGAGTGTCGGCATCGGCAGACGCGCGACCTCCAGCGCACGGCCATGCACCCGCTTGTTCGCCACCGTGCGTTGGAGCGTTCGGTGCATCTGCTCTGTGCCGATCACCAGGATCACAACCGGACTCGCGTCCTCGGGAAAAGCGTCGCCCGGCCACTCCACGAACTTGACGAAGTTGTAGGTAAACGCGGCCTTGACCTTGGCGAGGCGCTCTGCTTCGTTCTCCGCGACTGCCGTGCTGGCGCCCGACAACATCACAATCACCACGAGCACGCCGAGGTGCGCCGCCAGTTGCCGCAGGGAATGTTGCCGGGTGATGAAGCCAAACATGGCATGCGCATCGTTTAAAAGCGACACCGGAGTTGCAGGTAGGCGCCGCGCTCGACCTCGGTCGCATCTGGGGAAGCCGATGCGGAGGACTCAAACTCGGGGTGACGGTTATCGAGCAGGTTCTGTCCCCACAGAGACAGATCGACGTTCTCGTTGACGCGCCAGGTAATGCCCGTATCCAGCCGCCAGTACGGCGGGACGTTGCCGACATCGTCGACAAAGTACAGCGCACCGTGCAGGGCCACGTTGTCGGTCACGTCGTAATCACTACGTGCGTGGAACTGGTGGGTCGGCGCCAGATCTTCGATGTCGTCGGTCATCGGCCCGTGCGCATGGATCAGCAGCAGGCTGTAGCTGCCGGTCAGGCTCAGGTTCGAGGCGGGGCGCCACCGCACAGAGGTCTCCAGCCCGTAGCTTTCGGCTTCGCCGCCGTTGACGATGACCAGATCCTCGCCTCGCTGCTCAAGCACAACCAGATCGTCGTAGATGTTGAGGAACGCGGCGGTGTCGAACGTCACTTCTTCGCTCAGCCGGTTGCGGTATCCCATCTCGTACGCCATCACGTTTTCCGCATCGATATCGCTGCCGCGAATCTCGACCTCATCGTTCGGCGGCGGAGACGCGGTTCTCATGAGTGTCAGGTTGAGATCCTCATCCGCCGGGCTCGGCCGGCGCACGGCGCGGGACACGGAGCCCCAGACCGTCTGACGGTCGTCCGGCGTCCACCAGAGACGCGCGCTGGGCTGGATCTCGAACCCGCTCCGGTCGTTGTGCTCGAACTTCGAGCCGAGCATGAAGAACCACCGGTCCGGCTCGAGCGTGATCGTGTCCTGCGCGAAAGCACTGAACAGATGCATCTCATCGCGAGGAGGATCGAAGGCCACGGAAGCTCCCGGCTCCGTTTCGTAGTAGTGCAACCGATAGCCGGCGCCCCAGATGAAATTCTGACGATCACCGATGTCGAGGTGGTGTCGCCAGTCGAGGCTCGTGGTGAGGAGATCCACCTCGTGATCGTCGAGGGATTTGAAGCCGAAGTAGTCGACGTAACCCGTCACCGACCAGCCGCTGCCGCCGGGATGCCTTCGTTTCACGCGCGTCAGCAGGTGACCGCCCTCGCCACGGTTGTCTCCCCGCACGCGTGTGGTGCTGAAGGGCATGCTGTTCGGAATACTGAACTGCTCGCCCATCTGATCGGAATAGAACGCTTCGCCCTGCAACGTGACCGTGGTGTCTTCGACGCCTTCATGATCCACGCGGAACCCGCTGTGGCCGATGCGCCAATCGTCGAAATTGTGATCGTCGCCCGTGGGGCCGAAGCTGTCGTGATCGGTGTATTTGCCCCACACGCGGTAGTAGGTGTCGTCGCCGATCTGACCGCCGTAGCGCATCGCGGTGACGTTTCGCAGCTCGGTGCCGACGATCTCTTTCAGGTAGAACCCCTGCGTGTCCTTGGTGC
>JBMCXL010000022.1:0-17015 GCA_048621015.1 Phycisphaeraceae bacterium | reverse complement strand
CCGAAACATAGGTGGGGTGTCCGCATCGAGCGGTTCCTCGGCCCACGGCGCAACGGAAAACGGCTGCACGCGCCGACCATCGAGATGGAACGTCACCGGCCCGAGGTGGCCGCCGGTTTCGGTTACGTGCGCCTCGACCCCATCCGAGGCGAGACGCCACGACGGTTGACCCATGACCGTTTGGGTGGGAGGCGATGAGCGATCATTCATCGAACGTCCTCCGTGCGATGCGAAGGCAGGCGGTGGCCGGCTTCATCCATTGTGATGCGCGTCAGGTGCCACCGGCCGAGGTTGGCGGTGAACAGATCACGATGGTCGTCGCCACCGAAGGCAAGGTTGGTGGGGCTGCAGAGCGTATGGGCGGTGGGATCCTCGATCAGGCAGCGCACGGTACGGTCCGGCGCCACGCGATACAGCCGTGCGGGCGTGTAGCAGCCGACCAGCAGGTCGCCCTGCGCATCAAAGGCGATGCCGTCGGGCACGGTGTCCGGCAGCGTCGCATACACGTCGCGCCGCCCGGCCGTTCCATCGTCGCGCACTTCGATGCGCTCGACGCCCGGCAGCCAACTGCACACGACATGGAGCCAGCGCCCATCAGGCGAAAGCGCCGTGCCGTTCGCGAAGCGGAACGGCCCCGCATGCCACACCTCGCCCTTTGCCGGGTCGCTGGCATCGAAGCGCAGGACCTTGCCCGTGGCCGCATCGAACGCGCCGGACTCGCTGACATACAGTGTGCCGTCGGCTGCGAAACAGGCGTGATTCGGAATGGCAAACCGATGATCGCCCGCGCGATCCGCGAGCCGCTCCAACCGACCGCTCGTGACATCGAGCCGCCAAAGGCACTGCCCCTTCAGATCACACACCGCCAGCCAGTCGGCGCCGGGGCTGAAGGCGATGCCGAGCGTGAACCCGTTCGTGCAGGCGACCTCGTCGATGTCGCGGCCGTCCGGACTGATGCGGTAGATCTGTCCCGCCTCGCCGCCGGCCCAAACGCTGCCGTCCGGATGCGTCGCGACGCCTTCAGCGTGGTCGAGGCCGTCGCAGAACACCGCGGCCCGTGCAAGATCAAGCTCAGCCGTCATGCTGCTGTTCCCTCGCCGGTTGCTCTGCTTCGACGGCGCGCATGGCCGCCTTGAGATAGCCCATCGCGAACGCCATGCCCGCGTGCCACGGCGCGTCGCAGGCCATCTGCGGCGCGTGGTCCGGAATCACCACGCCCTGAAAGTCGTGCCGTCGCAGGATGCCCAGCACGCGCTGCACGTCCACCGTGCCCTCGTCGATGAACGTCTCGCGGTAGTGCGGCGCCTTGTCGCGCACGTTGCGCAGATGGACGTAACCGATGCGCTGCTGCGCGGCGAAGCGGTCCAGCCACGCGTAAAGATCCTCCTCGGTGTCCGCCTCGGCCAGCGTGCCGATGCACAGTTCCAGTTGATTGGCCGGGCTCGGATGGTCGTCGAGAAGCTGCTGGCAAAGGCTCGGCTTGTACATCAGCCGCGGCGTGCGACGGATCTCCGGCAGGGGCGGATCATCCGGATGCGCCGCCAGCGTGACGCCGGCCGCCTCGGCCACGGGCAAGACCTCGTCCAGAAAACGTCGGCGACGATCATGCAACGTGTCGTAATCAACCGGCGCGTGCGCTTCATCCAGCGCCTCCGGGTCGATGATCATGTTCCAGACCATGCCGCGCGGCAGCGGATCGTCCACCGGCCCCTCCATGCCCACGGCCTGCGCCCCACCGCGCGCATAGGCGCCGGTCGTGCGCCCCGCCACGCCCGCGAGGCTGAAGTAGTAGCCGAGCACCGGTATCTGCGCCTCGCCCATGGCGCGCACGATTGACTTGACGTTCTCAATGTGCGCGTCGCGCCGCGGCCCGTCCAGCAGCACCTCGCTCCAGAAGGCCGGGTCCAGATTCTCCAACGCGTGCAACCTCAGGCCCGCCTGTTCGACGCGCTGACGCAACGCGTTCAGTTGCTTCGCTGTCCAGAGCTGGGCCGGATCGCCCGCATACCCCCAGCCCCATCGATCGCCGACCGGCTGATCGTCAGGGCCGGCGGAGTCCCGGCCCGCGAAGTAGTCGGTCAGATGCACGACCAGGTGCGTGGCGCCGGCCTGCACCGCGAAGCGCAAGTTCTCCCCCGTCAGCATGTGCCGGTACAACCCAAAACCCAGGTGCATATCGACCTTCTTTCTTCTTCTGGCTCACGCGCGTTTGCTACCGCCGAGGCTGATGCCGAGTCCGCCGTCGATGCGGAACGCCTGGCCGGTCATGAAGCCGGCCTTGTCACTGGCAAGGTACACGATCAACTCGGCGATTTCCTCGGCCGTGCCCAGCCGATGCACCGGGTGCATGTCGATGCACTCGCGCACCACGGCGTCCGGGTCGGGCGATTCCTGGACGGCGCTGCGAAGCATCGGCGTGTCCACCGTCCCCGGACACACCGCCACGCAGCGCACGGCCGGCGCGTAATCGACCGCGATGGAGCGCGTCAGCCCGAGCAGCGCCGTCTTGCTCGTGGTGTAGGGCGCAACGTTCTGCTGACTCAGGAACGCCTGCACGCTCGACACGTTGACCACCACCCCCCCGCCGCGCTCGAGCATCGACGGGATCGCGTGCTTGGCGCAGAGAAAGGCGCTTTTGAGGTTCACGCCCAGCACCAGATCCCACTCGTCTTCGCTGGTTTCGGTGACCGTGGAGTAGCGCTGAATGCCGGCATTGTTCACCAGCACATCCACCCCGCCGAAGCGCTGGCGCACCTGCGCGAACGCCTTCTCGACCTGCTCGCTGCTGGCGACATCGCAGTGCACGAACAGCGCCCGTTCGCCCAGTGTTTCCGCGAGCTGCGCCCCATCCTTCGCCAGGTCGAGCACCGCCACCGAGCAGCCGGCGCGATGAAACGCCTCCACCGTCGCCTTGCCCACGCCCTTGGCGCCGCCGGTGACGACAACCACCCGTTCATCACGTTCAGTCATAGGCGCTCCATTTGTTGCAATGCATTTGCGAAGCGATATGCCGCGACCTGCTCGTTTCAGTAAGTGTTTTCATAAGCCATACATAGCTGCAAAAAACAAGCCCCCCCTACGCACAGCGGCATACTCTGCAGCCGGAAGCGTCGACAGCGTCAGGGCTGCTCGCGGTCACCAATGCATGATGGTATTTGCATCCAGTAAAGACGCAACTGCTCCCACGGGAAGAACCGGGCGGTGACTCAAAAGAGCGGTTGAGTAATGGGCCGGACAAGGCGCTGTTGAACAAGGCGTCGCAGGCGCTGCAACCGGACGTGCTGTACGCCAACGCGGGCTACGACGCGGAGTGGGTGCATACCCAGGCGCAGGAGGAGTCGATCCGTGCCTGTTGACGATCATCTGACCTGGTTCACGGACGCTCTTTACAGGATGTTCTTCGCTATGGTTCGTACAGCCTGTGGGGGTGGGCCTCCTTCATCCGCTTGTGCTCGCGGCTGACCGTGCTCCGACCGCAGCCAACGAGGCTGGCGATCTCGACGTGGGTGCGGCCCTCGGCCAGCAGGGCACGGATGCGCCGGTACTTGGCCTCGCTCGGGCGCGTGTAGCGGTGCGCGGCCTCGGGCAGGGTGCCCCGCTTGGCCGCGGCCCCCATCTGCTCGGGGTGGGCGTGCTCCCAGCTCCGCTGGGCGGTCCGGGTCGAGATGGCGATGCCGCGGTGGTCCTTATAATCTGTTTTCGTGTTCGTGCCACATGTGGAGGCTGGCGATGAGCGATTCGGGCGATTCATCTCAGGCGGAATTGTCGGCAATCGAGCCGAGCGCGCCGCCGACGGTGCGCGGCGCTCAGGCGGGGGCGCGGCGACCGTCGCGCTGGCCGACGGTATTGGGGATCATCTCGATCGTGCTGGGCGCGCTTGGCTTGCTCGGCCTGATCTGGCAGATGGCGATGCCGTTCGTGATGGAGCCGTTCCTGAATTCGCTCGGTCCGCCGGGCACGGCCCAGACGCAGGAACTGGCGGTCCAGCGGCATCCGTTGATGCTCGCCAGCAACGTGTTCCAGTTTGTGCTGGCGGCGATCCTGCTCGCGGTCGGTGTGCTGCTGATCCGTCGCCGCGCGCTCGCCCGGCGGCTGGGGTTGACCTGGGCGTGGCTGGACATCGTGGCGGTGGTGCTGGGGCTGACGATCAACTATGTGCTGCAGCAGGCGCATTGGGCGGAGCAGCAGGCGGCCGGCAGCGCGACGCCGGGCATGCAGAACTTCGAGCAGGTGGGCCTGATCATCGGCTCGCTGGTCGGGCTGGTCTTCGGGTGTGCGCTGCCGGTGTTCATGCTCATCTGGCTCAGCCGCGCGAAGGTGAAAGCGGAGGTGGTGGAGTGGGATTGATCGGGCGGTGGTGGTGGGCGCATTGAGCCGGGCGGTTTGTGGGAGTGCGGGCGAATCCCGCAGAAGGCTCCTGCGTCGCCATCTGCGGGCTTTTTTGGGGGCGTTGCGGGCGTACGGTGACTGGGAAGAACGGGTATCAAGCTGATGCAGTGCAAGGTCTGTGACTATCGACTCTGGAACCTGCGCAGCCGGTCGTGTCCGGAGTGCGGCACGGCCTTTGCGCCCAGCGATTACGAGTTCGCGCCGAACAACGTCGCGTTCTGCTGTCCGCATTGCGAGCAGGACTATTACGGCACGGACGTTTCGGGGCACCTGGTGCCGCGCACATTTGATTGCGTGCGCTGCGGCGAGCGCATCGACATGGACGAGATGGTGCTGCGGCCGGCGGAGGAGCTTGACGAAGCGCAGACGCGGCCGGAGGTGAACCCCTGGCTGGATCGGCATGGGAAGAGTTTCTTCGGCCCGCTGTTCCGCACGATCGGCGCGTCGATGGTGTCGCCGGGTCGGCTGATCCGCGTCACGCCGAGCGAGGGCGGCACGGCGGCGGCGTTCGGTTTCGCGGCGTCAGTGGCGGGGCTGGTGGCCGCGGTGAGCGGTTTGTCGGTGCTGCCGTTCCTTCTGCTGCCGGTGCTGTTTGCCGGGCCGGGGGCGGGCGTGAGCGCGATGCTGCTGCCGGTGCTGTTTCTGCTGGTGGGGACGTTCGCGCTCCCGGTGGCGTTGCTGCTGGTGTGGGGGCTGGTGGCGCACGGGATTCTGTGGCTCACGAGCAAGCCGGCGGGCGGGCTCGGCCGAACGTATCAGGCGCTGTGCTACGGGCACGGGCCGGCGATCCTGGGCGCGGTGCCGTGCGTGGGGTTCTACCTGGCGTCGGTGACGTGGATCTGGTGGGCGGTGAGCGCGATCTTCATGGTCAAGGACGGGCAGCGCGTCGGCGGCGGACGGGCGACGCTGGCGGTGCTCACGTTTCCGGGGGTGACGGTGATCGGCATGACCGTGCTGATCGTCATGGCGATGCTGAATGTCCAACAGAGCGTGCGACAGATGCAGGCGAGCATGGGCGTGCAGGGCACCGCGTCCACGATCGCCATGGCGATGCACGCGCAGTTGTCCAGCGGCGGCATGGCGGAGCATCCACTGGAGATGATCGTGGCTGGCCAACTGCAACCGGACGAGGTGATCATGATGAACTCGGGCACGAATATCGGCAACGTGCCGGTCGACAGCAGCACCACGCTCGAGGATTTCGCGCAGCAGTCCACGTCCCAGCAGCGCGCGCTGGCGCAGAGCGGCGCGGCGAATCTCCCGCCGAACGACGAGCCGTTCCGCTTCGGCGACGTGGTGTTCGTCCATCGGGGCGTGGATGTGAACCAGCATCCGGGCGACCTGTGGATCGCGATCGTCAGCCCCGACCCCACCACGACGTCGTGGCAGAGCCCGCCGCGGGAGTTCGGCGTCGTGCTGCTGGACGGGACCACGCGAACGATGCCGCATCAACAGTTCACCCAGGCGCTGCGGCAGGAGAACCGTCGGCGTCGGCAGCTCAACCTGTCGGTGATTCCCGACCCGACGACGATGCAGCAGGTGGGCGGGCCGGTGCCAGGCATGCATGCGACCCCGCCGTCGCCGGCACCGGTGCAGCCCGCCGGGCCGTGAGGGGCCGGCCCATCTGCGATATGCTGTGGCGACCATGACGGAGCAGACCAGCCAACTCGCACGGATCGATCAGCTTGAAGCCGAGGCGCAGCGCGATCTCGACGCGGTGGGTGACGCCGAGGCGCTGGAGCGGTTTCGCATCAAGTACCTGGGCTCGAAAGGTGCGCTGAAGCAGCTCATGAGCGCGATCAGGGACGTGCCGAAGGAGCAGAAGCGCGAGTTCGGGCAGCGTGCCAATGCGCTGCAGAAGCAGGTGCAGGCGGCGTTCGACGCGAAAAAGGCGAGTGTGGGCGGCGCGAAGACGCAAGCGGCGAAGGGCCCGCAGATTGATGTGACCGAGCCCGGCCTGCCGCCGCAGCTCGGGCGCGAGCACATCATCACACAGACGATTGACGAGCTGATCGAGGTGTTCGGGCGGATGGGGTTTGACGTGGCGACGGGGCCGGAGGTGGAAGACGAGCATCACAACTTCGAGGCGTTGAACATCCCGGCGCATCATCCGGCGCGCGATCCGCTGGACAATTTCTACCTGACCGACCCGGACGGTGCGAACCCGGCGATGCTGCGCTCGCAGACGTCGACGGTGCAGATCCGCGTGATGGAGCAGACGCCGCCGCCGGTGCGCATCATCTCGACGGGGCGCGTCTATCGGCCGGACGAGCACGATGCGACGCACTACTCGATGTTCCACCAGATCGAAGGGCTCTACGTCGACAGGCACGTGAGCATGGTCGATCTCAAGACGACGCTCATCCAGTTCGCGCACGCCTACTTCGGCGAGGAAGCGGAGGTGCGGCTGATCCCCAGCTACTTCCCCTTCACCGAGCCGAGCGCGGAGCTGTACGTGAAGATCCAGCTCGGCGGCGAGTGGCAGTGGATGGAGCTCGGCGGCTGCGGGATGGTCGACCCCAACGTCTTCGAGGCGGTGGGCTACGATCCCGAGCAATGGACCGGCTTCGCCTTCGGCCTGGGCATCGAGCGCATCGCGATGCGCAAGTACCACATCGGCGACATCCGCTGGCTGTTCGAGAATGACGTGCGCTTCCTGCGCCAGTTCTAGCGAACGCGGCGCAGCCAATCGGCCGGGGCGGGTCTATGATGAAGGATCGATGAGCGGTGACCGATCCAAGCTCGACGCCCTGCTCCGCAAGGCACGCGGCCTGCCCAAAGCGCCCGGCGTCTACCTCATGAAAGACGCCGAGGGCCGCGTCATCTACGTCGGCAAGGCATCGTCCCTGCCCGACCGCGTGAGCAGCTATTTCGTGCCCTCCGCCGACCTCGGCCCCAAGAAGCAGGGCATGCTCGCGCTCGTCGACGACTTCGACACCATCGAGTGCGAAGGCGAATGGGAAGCGCTGCTCACCGAAAACCGTTTAATTAAAGACATCCACCCGCGCTTCAACGCACGCCTCACCGACGACAAGACGTTTCCCTATCTGGTCATCACGGTGAAGGACGATTTCCCCGGCGTCTACATCACCCGCCAGCCGTCCGACCCCGCGTTCAAGGGCGCCAAGGTGCTCGGCCCGTTCACCAGCGTCTACGCCCTGCGCGAGTCGATGCAGCTTCTTCAGCGCATCTTCAAGTTCCGCACGTGCCACCTTGATATTCATGCCGACGACGACTCGCGCAAGTATTTCCGCCCCTGCCTGCTGCACCCCATCGGCCAGTGCACCGCGCCGTGCGGCGCGAAGATCAGCAGGGAGAAATATCGCGAGGACATCGACCGCTTCATTCGTTTTCTGGAGTCGAAACGCTCCACCATGCTGCGCGAGATGCGCCAGGAAATGCAGGCCGCGGCGGAGAAGCTCGATTACGAGCGCGCCGCGATCCTGCGCGACCAGATCCGCGCCATTGAGAAACTGGATGAGCGCGGTAAGACCACCCAGCAGTGGCAGCCCGAAACGGAAAGTTTCTACGTCGATCCGCAGAAAGGATTGACCTCGCTCCAGCGCACGCTCGAAATGGACGAGCCGATCCGCTGCATCGAGTGCATCGACATCGCCCATCTCCAGGGCGGCGAAACGGTGGGCAGCAAGGTCTGCTTCGTGGACGGCCGGCCGCTGAAGAACGAGTATCGTCGATACCGCATCCAGACGGTCGAGGGTGGAAACGATGACTACGCCGCCATCCGTGAAGTGGTGTCGCGCCGCTATCGCGAAGCGGGCAAGGGCAACGAACTGTACCCCGACCTGATCATCATCGACGGCGGCCTGGGTCAGTTGCACGCGGCGCAGGAGGTGTTCGACGAATTGGACGTCAAGCCGCCGCGGGTGATCGCGCTGGCGAAAAAGGACGAGCTGATCTACACGCGGGAGAAGCGCGAGCCGATCAAGCTCGGTCGGCAAAACCTGGGCCTGAAGCTCTGCCAGGCGATCCGCGACGAAGCACACCGCTTCGCGCAGCATTATCATCACATCCTGCGGCGCAAGAAGGTGCTCGAGGAGGAGTAATATCGATGCATCCCACCTGCGCCCCTTCACGCCCGTCCTGAGCGCAGCGAAGGGCGGGATCTGCTGCGTTTGCCCATGGTCGTTGGCGGTGATCCCGCCCTTCGCTCGCGGACTCGCTCAGGACGGGCGTTAACATCACGGCGAAGGCTCTCATTCGACAAGGCAATCATGCCCGAACTCGACGACATTCAGGCCGCAATCGCGCCCGACAGTGCGGACGCCGTCACGCTGCGCGTCAAGGTCGTCCCCGGCGCCAGCCGCTCGCGCCTCGCCGGCATGCTCGGCGATCGCCTGAAAGTTCAAATCGCCGCGCCCCCGGAAGGCGGCAAGGCGAACAAGGCGCTCTGCACCCTGCTGGCGAAAACGCTCGGTATCAACAAAACTGACGTTCACGTCACCACCGGCGCTTCCCAACCTCACAAAACCGTCACCATCACCAACCTCACACCACAGCAGCTCACCGCCCGCTTGCAACGCGCCCTCGCCCCGAAAACTTGAAACTTGAAACCTGGAACCTGAAACTCCCCCCGTGTCCACCGGCTTCATCTACCACGACCGTTTCCTCGAACACGAGACCGGCCCCACGCACCCCGAGCGGCCGGAGCGTCTGCGCGCCATCTGCGACCGCCTGCGCCAGGACCATCTCTGGGACGAGTTGACGCACCTGCCCTTCTCCCCCGCCGCGCGCAAGTGGATCGCCCGCCTGCACAGCCCGCATTACATCGACCGTGTCTTCGCCGCCTGCGAAGCGCAGCATCATTACATCGACACGCCCGACTCGCCCATCAGCCGCCACAGCGCGGAGATCGCCCAGCTCGCGGTCGGCGGTGTGCTCGCGGCCGTCGATGCGGTGCACGCGCAATACGTGCACAACGCCTTCTGCGCCGTGCGCCCGCCCGGTCACCACGCCGAGCGCGACCGCTCCATGGGCTTCTGCCTGTTCAACAACATCGCCATCGCCGCCGAGTATCTCATCGCGCACCACGGCTACGAGCGCATCGCCATCGTCGACTTCGACGTCCATCACGGCAACGGCACGCAACACCTCTTCGAGGACCGCGCTGACGTCCTGTTCATCAGCCTCCACGAACATCCCAGCCACCTCTACCCCGGCACCGGCTACGTCCACGAGCGCGGCACCAGCGCCGGCGAAGATCACACGCTCAACCTCCCGCTCGACCCGCACGACGGCGACGAGCGCTACCGTCATGTTTTCCAGGCACAAGTGCTGCCGCGGCTGCGCGAGTTCGCCCCGCAGTTCCTGCTGCTCTCGGCCGGGTTCGACGCGGCGGCGGAAGACCCGCTCGCGCACATGAATGTCTCGCCGCAGGGCTTTGAATGGATGACGCGCCAACTGAAAGAGACCGCCGAGTCGCTCTGCAACGGTCGGCTCGTCTCGGCGCTGGAGGGCGGCTACCACCTGCGGGCGCTGGCCGAGTCGGTGTCGCTGCACGTGGGCGTCCTGCTGGAGGACACCGGCCACGACGGCATGATGGGCATGAAGGCGGGGATCTGAGTTTCCTGTCGCGTTTTTGACGATATCGCGGAGGACGCGGAGCGGATGAATGATTTTGACAGTGCCCTCTCAAGCCCTGCCCCTTGAGGGGGAGGCAAGGTGGGGTGAGTGCTTGAAGATCAGACGTGCTGGTTTTTACGGTGCGCTTCCGAATTTCACGCACTCACCCTCCCCCTGCCCCTCCCTCAAGGGAGGGGGGTTGAGATCATTTGTTCCGCTGTGCGCTCTGCGCGCTCCGCGCTCCGCGCCTCCGCCTCTTCCGCGACAGCTTTTCTCAAGGCACACAGCGCCTAGAATGGACGACGATGACTGACACGCCCCCCAACGGCGATCCGTGGTACACGCCCGGCCTGACGTTCAAGTGCACGCAGTGCGGCAACTGCTGCTCCGGGCCGTCCGGCTACGTCTGGTTCAACAGCGACGAAGCGCGGCAGATCGCCGACCACCTCGGCCTCAGCGAAGCGGAATTCCGCCGGCGCTTCGCGCGTCGCGTGTGGGGCCGATGGACGCTGGACGAGATCAAGCGCGACAAGGGCCAGTACGACTGCGTCTTTCTGCGGCGCGACAGTGCGGGCAAGGCGCTGTGCAGCATCTATCCCGTGCGGCCGACGCAATGCCGCACCTGGCCGTTCTGGCCGGAGAATATCGCGTCGAAAGAGGCGTGGGATTACGCCGCCCGCACCACCCCCTGCCCGGGCATGCAGCGCCGCGACGGTGATTTCGTGCCCGTCGAGCGCGTCCGCGTGCTGGCGAACACGAGCTCCGACGAGTGAAACGCGCTTCGCCCGATCGACACGCCGCGCTGCCCTGGCGCGACTGGTTCGCCGCGGCGCGCCAGCCGCGCACGGACGAGGCGCTGCGCGCGTTCTACGCCGCGCTCGATGACGAGATCGCCGCGGGCGATGCGGTGTGCAACCAGTCCGGCACGTGCTGCCGATTCAACGACTCGTTCCGTCATTACGTGACCGGCCTGGAGATCGCTTGGTTCGTGCAGCGGATGGGCGAGCCGGCTGCTGCATCTACGACAGGGCTGCCGGTACTGAGCGCCGGTGAGCCTTGCCCGTACCAGATCGACGGTCTCTGCTCGGCGCACCCGGTGCGCCCGATGGGCTGCCGCATCTACTTCTGTCAGCCCGGCACGCAGCAGTGGCAGCAATCGCTCTACGAGCGCCACCTCGCCGAGCTGCGCGCACTGCACCAGCGCGAAGGGATCGAGTACGCCTACCTCGAATGGCTCGCGGGCCTCGACGCCGCGCGTCAACACGCCCGCAGTGGACTGGTCACTTAAGTGACCAGTCCGGCGTGGGTATCGAGCGCCTGCAACAGCGCCATCGGCTCGTGAATGATGTGATGCGCGCCGCTGTCGCGCAGTTCCTGCTCGGCGCGAAAGCCCCACGTCACCCCCACCGCGCGCATCCCCTGGTTGCGCCCCGTCAGCATGTCCACGCGGGTGTCACCGACGAAAATCCACTGCGCCGGCGCGATCCCCAGCTCGCGCGCGATCTCGAGCCCCGCGGCCGGGTCGGGCTTGGGCGCCGTGCCGTCACGATGGCCGCGCACGCGCGCGAAGCGCGTCTCCCCGAACAGCCGCCGCACCAGGTCCACGGTCAGGTCGTGCGGCTTGTTGGACAGCACCGCCAGCGTCAGGTCACGCCGGGCCAGTTCATCGAGCAACGCCGGGATTTGCGGGTAGGGCTCGCTATGGGCGTGTCCTCCAGCCAGCAGGATCTTGCGGAAGTAGTCCGCGGCGGCCGGGATGCGCGGGTCGCCGTCCGGCAGATCCAGCGTGTGCTGGGCGAGCCACGGCGCGCCCTGGCCGACGAGGTGGCGATAGCGGTCCATGGGCTGCGGTGGCCGATCGAACGCCGCACACATGGCGTTGCCCGCCTCGCTCAGGTCGCGGAGCGTGTCGGCGAGCGTGCCGTCGAGGTCGAACATCACCGCCCGGTACGCGGCGGCCGGCGTGGGATCGCTTGCACAGGTCATTCGGCCAGTCTAGAGCCCGCTGCGGCGCGCCGCCAGCGGAGATGGTATCCTGTGCCCGCCGACTCTCGGATTTCTTTTCCCCCGTGCGGAGGTGCTATGGGCGCGGGCAGTTCGCATTCGCATCAACACGCAAACGACGAGGCGCAGACCGCCGCGCGCGAGCAGATCAGCAGCGCGCTGGCGCGGATTCCCTCGGGCCTGTTCATCCTCACCGCCGAGCACGAGGAGCGGCGCATGGGCATGCTCGCCAGCTTCGTGCAGCAGGTCTGCTTCGAGCCGGCGATGGTCACCGTCGCCGTCGCCAAGGGCCGGGCGATCATGCCGCTCATCAGCGAGTCGCGCCAGTTCGGCCTCTGCCAGCTCGGCGAGAACGACAAGGTCATGATGCGCAAGTTCGCCGCCGGCGTCGCGCCCAACGAGGACCCGTTCCTCGGCTTCGAGCTGACGCACGGCCAACTGCCCAACCTCCCCCTGCTCGCCGCCAGCCTCGCCTATCTCGAATGCGAGCTGACCTGCCACATGGACGTCGAAGGCGACCACGACCTGTTCGTCGGCACCATCCGCGGCGGCGCGTGCAACCCCAAGCGTCAGAAGGACAAACCCCACGTCCACCTGCGCAAGAGCGGGTTCGATTACTGAGCCGCTGCGACCACGATCCGGACCTTCGCTTCGCGCAGGACCGGCTTAACGCATGCGGTGTTCGCTTGCATAAGCCGGTGCTGAGCGAGTCCGCGAGCGAAGCTCCGGATCGCGTCGGATCCCCTACAATTACGCCGATGACCCACACGCCCCCACACACCCTCCCCGTTGCCGTGGATGATCCGGTGAACGCGAAGATTCTCGCCGTCAGCGAGGACCGCATCGCCGGCTTCCACGCCGCGCCCTTCCGCACCATCGCCGAGCAGAGCGGCGTCGCGCTGGACACCGTGCTGGAGCGCATCCGCGCCATGCTCGAAGCCGGCGTCATCCGGCGCGTCCGGCAGACCGTCCTGGCCAACAAGCTCGCGCCCGGCGCGCTCGTCGCCTGGCAGGTGCCCGCCGACAAGCTCGACGCCGCGTTCGATTACATGGCCCAGCGCGACCCGTTCAGCGGCCACGTCGTCATCCGCTCGGCCGACCCCGCCACGCCCGGCGCCCAGTACAAGCTCTGGACCACGCTCAAGGTGCCCCAGGGCTTCTCGATGCACAGGCACTGCGAGCTGCTGATGCGCCTCACCGGCGCCACCGCCTACCGCCTCATGCCCGCGGAAAAACTGTTCTCGCTCGGCGTCGGCCACGTGCGCCGGCGCAAGCTCGAGCCCGGCAGCAAGAGCGATGAGCCCGGCGCGGTGCATGACACGGAAGTGCTCGAGCTCAGCCAGGATGAATGGCGCGTGCTCGCGGCGCTGAAGGACGAGCTTGCGCCGGAAGAGATTCAGCCCGAGCCGTGGCGCAAGCGCGCCGCCGACGCGGGCATCGACTACGACCTGTTCCTGCGCGTCGCGCAGCAGCTCAACGACCGCGGCATCATCGGCCGCTTCTCCACGTTCCTCGAACACGTCAAGAAAGTGGCGGGCTCCGATCGCGTGACGCGCTTCAACGCGCTGTTCCACTGGCAGGTGCCCGAAGGCCGGGAGATCGAGGCGGGCAAGGAAGTCGGCCGGTTCCACGTGATGACCCACGCCTACTGGCGCGAGGGCGGGCCGGAGTTCCGCCACGTCAACATCATGGGCGTGGCGCACGGGCTCGAAAAGGAAATGGTGCTCGCGCACAAGCAGGCGATCGACGCGCACCTCGAATCCGTCGGCATCCCCGTCGGCTACACCAACGTCTTCTGGGGCGGCCGCAGCGAGATCAAGCCCAGCGAAATCCTCCCGCAGCGCTACATCGCATGGTGCGAGTCGGTGGGCGTCGATCCGGAGTCGATGCGAAACGACGGCGACTGACCATCACAGCTTGTCTTCAGCGGGGGTAACTCATGATTGATCAAGCTGCGCGTAAGCGACTGATCGCTACGATCGATGCTTTTCGTGATGGAACAATCCAGAGCGAGTTGTTCGATGCGGAGATTATGGAGATTGAGACGAACGATGAGACGGTCGATTTTGTTGTAGGGCAACTGTGGCACTTCTACGACGATTTCATTGACCATCCCATCATGGTGGAGAAGCTCGAGTGGGACTATATCGAGCGGTTGCGCCTGCTTCTGGCATCAAACAGCGAGATCCAGTTCACGAAATATCGGCAATGGTCGCTGCGCCAGCCTTGCGCCTGGGCGGCGCTGGGCGCGGTCGGTGCCGCGGCGTTCTGGACCGGCATTGGGATGCACCTGGCGCTCGCACTCCTGCCGATGGGGCTGCTCGTGTTCCTACTTAATTCCTGGCATGAGCGGGAACTTCGCCGGCGATCGAATGCCAAAGACTTGCTCCTGACGCCATTCGCTTCCACAGCCGAACTCCTGCGGGTTCATCGAAACACGCGGACATTCCATAAGCACCGATATCCAGGCAGTTCGAAAAGGGAGCCGCTACGGTCTGGGTTTACGACGTGGGTAATAACGTTCAATGGCTACATCATGTTGTCGCCACTATTCTTGATTGCCTACGCCCTGCCTGAAACATGGTCAAAGGCCCACGTAGTGACCGCTCGAAGTTAAACGCTCGACAGCGACAAGCCGGCCCTGAGCAATCGCAGCGAGCGAAGATCCGGATCGCCTCCCCCTCCCCCTGCCCCCGCGTTACACTCCCCCTCATGAACCGCGCCGAGGACACCGCACACGCGCCCGACCAGCCCCTCGGCCGCTCCGCGCGCCCATCCACCCGCCACCGCTACAAGCTCACCCTCGCCTACGACGGCACCGACTTCCACGGCTGGCAGCGACAGGACCCACCCGAAGGCCCGGCGCTGCGCACCGTCCAGGGCGTGCTCGACGAAGCGCTGCGCAACCTCCTCCAGCAACCCGTGCGCACGATCGGCGCCAGCCGCACCGACGCCGGCGTGCACGCGAAAGGCCAGGTCGTCCAGTTCGACGCCGCCACCGCCATTCCGCTGGAACGCATTCCGCTGGCGATCAACAGCCGCCTGCCGGACGACATGGAGGTGCGCGGCGCGGAGATCGCCCCACCGAAGTTCGACTGCATCAACGATCCGATCAGCAAGCGCTACCGCTATCGCATCTGGAACACCGACGAGCGCCCGCTCCAATACCGCCACATGGTCTGGCATTGCTGGGTGTCGCTCGATCTCGAGCGCATGAACGACGCGGCGCAGCGCCTCGTCGGCATGCACGATTTCGCGGGTTTCGCTGCCGCCGGCCACAACCGCACCTCCACCATCCGCACGATCCACAACTGTCACGTG
Organism: Phycisphaeraceae bacterium; assembly: GCA_048621015.1. GTDB lineage: Bacteria > Planctomycetota > Phycisphaerae > Phycisphaerales > Phycisphaeraceae > JBMCXL01. The sequence continues at coordinate 1,721 of JBMCXL010000022.1, read as the reverse complement.
GAGCGCCACGAACGGGAAGTGCACATCGTCGTCGAAGGCGACGGCTTTCTTTACAACATGGTGCGCATCCTCGCGGGCACGCTCAGCGAGGTCGGCCGCGGCTACTGGACGCCGGACCACATCGACCGCATCCTGCGCGAAGCCGACCGCCGCATCGCCGGCCCCACGCTGCCGCCGCAGGGGCTGTGCCTGGAGTGGATCAAGTATGGGTAGGGACCAAGCGACCGAGCGACCAAGGGACCAAGGGGAGCGCGCGCCTCGGTCGCTCGATCCCTCGGTCGCTGGGTCCCTGCGCATTTTTCACATCATCACGCGCCTCATCCTCGGCGGCGCGCAGAAGGACACGATCATGCTTGCCGCGGCGCAGGCGGCGGCGGGGCATGCCGTGCACCTGGCGTATGGGCCGATCTATGGGCCGGAGGGCTCGCTTTATGAGGAGGCGGCGGCGAGCGGCGCGACGCTGCACGAGGTGCGCTCGCTGCGCCGTGCGGTGCTGCCGGTGCATGATGCGCTGTGTTATCGCGCGCTGCGGCGGTTGATTCGCGAGGTGCAGCCGGACGTCGTGCACACGCATTCGAGCAAGGCGGGCATCCTCGGCCGCGCCGCGGGATGGGCGGAGCGCGCGCCGGCGGTGATTCATACCGTGCATGGATTGCCGTTTCACGACCGTCAGCCGCGGTGGTTGAACCGCGCCTATGTCAATGCGGAGCGCTGGGCGGCGCGGCGCTGTCATCACCTGATCGCGATCACGCCGGCGATGGTCGAAGCGTTCGAACAGGAGCGCATCGCCGACCGCGCGCGCTTCACCGTCATCCCCAGCGGCGTGGATACCTCCGAACTGCACGTCACGCCCGGCGACCGTGAAGCGGTGCGCGCCGAATTGGGCATCCCACCCGACGCGCCCGTGCTCGGCATCATCGCCCGGCTCGATCCGCTCAAGGGCCACGACGACCTGCTCGACATCGTGCCGGAGCTTCTCAAATGGCAGCCCGATCTGCGCCTGCTGTTCATCGGCGACGGCTGGCATCGCCCGCATCTCGAACAGCGCATCGAAGCCGAAGGATTGCGCGACCGCGTCATCCTCACCGGCCTGGTGCCGCACGCGCAGATCGCGCACTTCCTCGCGGCCGTGGACGTCAACGCCCTGCCCTCCTACCAGGAAGGCCAGGGCCTCACGCTCGCCGAAGCGCTGCTGTCTGGCTGCGCGATCGTCGGCTACGACGTCGGCGGCATCGGCACGATCTGCATCGACGGCGAGACCGGCCGGCTCGTGCGCGTCGGCGATCGACGTGCCCTCGCCGAGGCGATCCGCTGGCTCTTCGAGCATCCCGACCAGCGCCGCCAACTCGTCAGGCGCGGCCAGCAACTCGTGCGCCGCGATCTTGACCCCGAGCGACTCGCCCGGCGCACCGAGCAGGTTTACCGGCGCGTGCTGAATCAGTAGGCTCTATGGACGCGCGACAGGAACAGGAATCGCGAAGCTCGCGAAGTCGCGAAGGTAAGAATTTTTGTCTCTTTCTTCGCGATCTTCGCGCCTTCGCGGGCTTCGCGGCTCTGTTCGATCGCATCACGATGAATCACACCACAGGACTCAATCATGGCCAACATACTCGTCGTCGGCCCGCATCCGGATGATCAGGAACTCGGCATGGGCGGCACGATCGTGCGCCTCGCGCAGCAGGGACACAACGTGCTGCTGCTGGACATGACCAACGGCGAGC